>NZ_KK211062.1:0-151865 GCF_000620065.1 Meiothermus cerbereus DSM 11376
TCTATCTCCAGGAGCACCCCGAGGTCATCCGGGGGGTGGCGGGGTTCGGGTGGATTCCTGAAGAATGACTATCTATCTAAGGTTGGTATAATACCGGATTCAAAAAGATAATCTTCAAACAAAAAGCGCTAAGAGGCTATCTTTTTGAATCCTAGAGCACTCCCTTCGGTCGGGTTATTTCGTCACCGTTCGGTGACGAAATAACCGAATCTGGTATAAATGCCAGATTCCCACGAGTGCCGCCCATTCAGGCCCTAGCATCCGTGGGAACCCCGGCTATTTATCGCAGCGCATCTTTGTTAAGCCCGATTGACTCCCTTCGGTCGGGGCCGTCTAAACAATCTTGCCAAACCTGTCTTTGGCTAGCGCTTGGACAGGGGCTTATAGGGCAGATCCAGCTTACCGGTGTAGTGGGAGTCTGGGCGCAGTAGGCGGTTATCCACTTTGGTGTACTCGAGGATGTGCGCGCACCAGCCCGAGATGCGGGCCACCGCAAAAATGGGCGTGAAGAACTCGAGCGGGTAGCCCAGGTCGGAGTACACCACCCCAGAGTAGAAATCGACGTTCGGGTAGATGCCTTTGGGGTTGTAGATGGCACCCGCCTGGCGCTCGAGCTCCTTCAAAATGGCGTACTCCTTGCTGTGGCCGTGCTTGGACGCTACCTCTCCCGCGTACTTGTCCAGCACCCCAGCCCTGGGGTCGTAGGACTTGTATACCCGGTGGCCCATGCCCATTACCCGGCCCCTGCGGGCCTGCAGGTCGGCCAGCCAGGACGCGACGTTCTCGGGTGCGCCAATCTCGGCAATCATCTTCATCACGGCCTCGTTGGCCCCGCCGTGCCGAGGCCCTTTGAGCGCGCCTACCGCCGCCACAATGGAGCTATAGATGTCGGTCTGGGTAGAGTAGGTCGCGATGGCGGTAAAGGTAGAGGCATTAAAGCCGTGTTCGGCCTGCAAAATCAGGGCTACGTCCATCAGTTTGGTCTCTTCCTTGCTGGGCAATTTGCCGTTGGACATGTAAAGGAAGTTGGCCGCGTGGGACAAGCCTTTGCGGGGGGCAAGAATTTTCTGCCCCTCCCGGTGGCGCTTGGTGGCCGCTACGATGGTGGCAAACTTGGCGATCAGCGAGAGTGATTTCTCGTAAAGGGCCTCGGGCGAGACGTCGCCTTCGGTGGGGTCGGTCATGCCCAGCTCGCTCACCGCCGTACGGAGCATGGACATGGGGTGGGCATCGCGGGGGAACTGTTTGATTTGCTTGATGACGGAAGGCGGCAAAGCCCGCAGCGAGGCCAGCCTGGCACTGAAGGCCTTAAGCTCCGCTTTGTTGGGTAGGTGGCCGTGCAGAAGTAGGTAGGTTACCTCCTCGAAAGTGGAGTACTCGGCCAGATCCTGGATTTTGTAGCCAGCATAGTACAGGCGACCCTGATCGCCATCGATAAAGCACAGGCTGCTTTCGGTGAAAATGACGTCTTCCAGACCTCGAGCAATGGTTACGGTTGCGCTCATAGACTCTCCTTAAGCTTTCCCGACTGCAGTCGGCTATAGCCTGTGTATTGTATCGCGCTTTTTACACCGAAATACCGCACCAAAGCTCATAATCTTGCAGTGTAGTTACACTAGGGTGTTCGCCACACACCCCACAGTCCGGGCGACGGGGAAAACCAAGGCGGCGGAAGCGCGCCTGCAAGCCGTCGTAGAGCAGAAGCTGGCCGGACAGCACCTCTCCCAGCCCCAGCAGCACCTTGAGCGCCTCGGTAGCCATCAGGCTGCCAATCACGCCGGGAAGCACCCCAAACACCCCGGCTTCCGCACAGTTCGGAACCGCTCCAGGCCTGGGTGGCTGGGGAAACAAACAGCGGTAACAGGGTCCTCCCTGGTAATGAAAAACCGAGAGCTGGCCCTCAAACTGGTGAATGGCCCCGTAAACCAGCGGTTTATCCAGCAAAACACAGGCGTCGTTGATCAGGTAGCGAGTAGGAAAGTTGTCGGTGCAGTCGATGATGAGGTCGTAAGGCTCCAGCAGCCCTAATGCGTTTTCGGAAGTAATGCGCTGGGCATGAGCTTCAACATGGGTATGCGGGTTGATGCTTTCCAGTCTATTTTTTGCCACTTCGGCCTTGCGCTGTCCGATAGATGCGGTATCGAACAGTACCTGCCGCTGCAGGTTGGAGAGGTCCACCCTATCCATTTCTACCAGACCCAATCGGCCCACCCCCGCTGCGGCCAGGTACATGAGCACCGGCGAGCCCAGGCCGCCTGCGCCCACCACCAGCACCGAGCTTTGCTTGAGCCTGGCCTGGCCTGCGCCCCCCACCCCTGGCAGCACGATGTGGCGGGCGTAACGATCCAGCTCCTCCTTAGTCCACATACCAGCACTATAGCAACCCTGCGCAAACGTTCAGTCTTGCTCGAGCCAGACCGGCACTTCTTCCCCTTGCGGTAGCCAAAAAGCCCGCAGGTGTTCTGAACGCATATCGAAGATTACGTAAGGGACACGCCAGAAGGCCTGGGCACGGTCGGTTTCACTAGGCTGCGCGGGCCCATTGGGGTGGGAGTGAAAAATTGCCACGAGCTCGAGGCCCGCCCGTTCGCTATACCGGACTGCTTCGAGGAGGGACTGGGGTTCTGCCTGGTAACGTTCCCAGGGTCGGAGATGAACGTTGGGCAGAGGCCAGACCTGCAAGACCCGTCCGGCCTGGCCCAGCCATAGCCCCACCCCTTCGCGGGGCAGGGCCGCCCGCAGGTGGGAAAGGGTTTGCTCGAGGCATGCCCTGGACAGGCGCACAATCATGTCTCTGTGGGAAGCAACAAAACCTCGCTCAAAAACCGATTGAGCGGCAACAGCCTGCGAAAGGTCTTTTCTACTGTATCCATAAACTCTTCCGAAACAACTATTTCCTCGGATAGGTTGTACGAGACTGTAAAACTACGCTGCTTCAGGTCTTCGATAAGCGGGTGATGGGGGTCAAAGCCTTTGGGCGGGCGGGTTAGCTTGCCTTCTCCATCGAGCTTTAGCTTCTTACGGAGCATCAACCAGCGGGGATCCTGGCGGGCAATAGCCGCCCGGATGCGCCGCAGGTTGTCGGGCTCGGGCATCCACATTCCGGCTCCCAGAAAGCAGTTGTCGGGCTCCAAATGAATATAAAAGCCCGGCATGTGTACATCTTGCCCCAGGCGGTGGCGAAACTGAGCCGCGGCATGGGTCTTGTAGGGGGCTTTGTTGGCGCTAAAGCGGGTATCGCGGTGGATGCGAAAGAGACTTTGGGGGCCCGCTACATAGTCGGGGGTTATTTTCTCCAGGCGCGGAGCGAAATCTGCAATAAAGCGCAGAAACGGCTGCCGAACCCAGGCCTCGTAGCGGGGCTTGTTGGCCTGGAACCACTCCCGCTGGTTGTTGTAGCGCAACTCGACCAGAAAATGAAAAAGTTCGGAGGAAAAATAAGCTTGCTTGGTACCCTTGACAGCGGCCATTGGCGTAACGTTAACGGTTGAATAGTTATAGGAATTGTTGCTAAGGCTCGAGTTGACCCCAAATTGGGCCTAGTTGAGCTGCGCCAGCGCGGCCTGGAGCTGATCCGGGCTCATGTAGCCTCGCACTTCCCCCAGCAGCTTACCCTTGGAGTCGTAAAAAAAGTTCGAGGGATAGCCGTTCACCCTCAGCGACCTGGAAACCGTGCGCAAGGCATCCTGGTACACCACCGCGCTGGCAAAACCCCGGGTGTCGTGGAACTGGCGCACCAGTTGGGCCGGCTCGCCGTCGTTCACAAAGGCGAAATGAACATCTGGACGCTGGCGGGCTATCGCTTCGAACTCGGGGAGCTGCCGCTGGCAGTAGGTGCACCAGGTAGCCCAAACGGTAAGCACGGTGGGCTTTCCACTCTGGAGCTGTACGCTGCTCCCGTCGAGGCGGACCAACTGGGCTTGAGGCAAATCCCCAGTTCTTTGCGGGGGAGAGGAAACCAAAGCCAGCACAAGCAGGCCAACTGCAATAAGGCCAACGATGCCCAGCTGCAAAGCCGGGGAAAGTTTTTTAGGTGCAGCTTCCATCCAGATAAGTCTAGCAGGGCGCCAGCCCGTAATGTGTTTACCGCTTCCAAAGGGCCGGATACTAATACCAGATTCGGTTAGTTCGTCACCGAACGGTGACGAACTAACCCGACCAAAGGGATACGCTTTCTTCGCCGAGCGCAGCGAGGGGCGTGCTCTAGGATTCAAAAAGATAGCCTCTTAGCGCTTTTTGTTTGAAGATTATCTTTTTGAATCCGGTATAAGGTGGATGACGCCAGTGGCGAGGCGGCGCTCTCGGCGCCTGGTTGAGGGGATGCCGGCCCATAGCATGTTTGCGCTCCAGAGGTTCCCGGTGTAACCGGCCTCGAGGGGGTGGGCGGCGAGAAAAGCCTGCGCTGAATCAAGCGTATACTGCCCTTGTGTCCACCTGGCCCCACGCACCCTCCGATACCAAGCAAGTGGCGATTCCCCCCCTGGTACGAAAAAACACCTGGCTGCTGGCCATCACCCAGGCCGTGAGCGGAGCGGGTATGCAGCTCGTACCCACCTTTGGGGCCATCCAGGTGGTGCTATTGCTGGGTAATGCCACATTCGCGGGTCTAGCCACCAGCCTTCTGGCCTTGTCCAGGGTGATGACGGCCTATTTTGTGGGGCGCATGACCGACCGGAGGGGAAGGAAAGCCGGGCTATACCTGGGATTGTGGCTGGCGCTGGTGGGGGCCTTGCTCATCGGCACCGCCACCCTGTTGGGCTCGTTTGCCCTGTTTGGTGCGGGTGTGCTGGTGTTTGGGAGTGGGGTGGGGGCCGTCCAGCAGATGCGGGTGGCGGCAGCCGACATGTACCCCCCCAGCCGACGGGCCGAGGGGCTTAGCCTGGTGGCGATGGGTTCGTTGTTCGGTGCGGGCCTCTCCCCTCTGGTGGTTTGGACGGCTGAGCAGCTGGGGCTGGCCCTGGGGGTGAGCGAGATTGCCCTGGCCTGGCTGATGGTGCCGCTACTGATCCTACCGAGCTTTTTGCTGGTAAACAGCATTCGACCTGACCCAAAGCAGATGGCCCTCGAGCTCAGCCGCTATTACCCGGCCTGGGCCTTGCACAGCACTGCTTCGACCTCGGAAAACCTCGAGCAAAAAGACTTGGCCCGCATCCGGGTTGCCGCCATCCTTACCGCGGTGGTGGTGCAGGGGCAGATGGTCATGATGATGGCCATGACCGCCCTGGCCCTCAAGGCCCTCGATTGTAGCCTTTCGCAAATCTCTTTTTCGGTGGCGCTGCACGTAATGGGCATGTTTGCTTTTTCCTGGCCCATAGGCCGCCTGGCCGACCGCCTGGGCCGCAAGCCGGTGATTATGGCGGGGCTGGTAGTAGCGGGGCTGGGGGCCTTGCTGGTGGGGCTGGGCGAGGGCTACTGGGTCATCACCGCCGGTACTTTTCTGGTGGGACTGGGCTGGTCAGGGGCTTTTTTGAGCGCCAATACCATGCTGACCGACGTGACGCCACCCACCCGGCGCGGCCAGGCCATTGGGGTGCTCGACCTGTGGTCCAACACCGCCGGCATGAGCCTGCCCATCCTGGGGGGGCTGATTGTAGAAGGGTTCGATTTACAAGCGCTGGGCTTTTTTGGCGCCCTTTTGGTGCTGATTCCACTTTACAATTTGTTTCAGGTGCGGGAACAACAACCCGGAGACTACCGCCCATAAACCCAAAGCATGTCGTTGCCCAAAGAACTACTCCCCTACCCTAGCTACGCCGAATGGCTGCGCGACCTTGAAGGCTATGCCGGACAGCTCGCATTTGTGCGGGTACTGCCCCCACAGCCTCCAGAAAAAGTTCCCTACGACGGCATTTTCTCGGGCGTGCTGATGGCCTTGAGGCTCTACCCCTATCGCTTTCAGGCTGAGGCCTTGGCCCAGCTCGAGCAGAACCAGCACCTGGTGATGAGCACCTCTACGGCCTCCGGCAAGAGCCTGGTCTTTCAGGTTCCGGTGCTAAAGGCTTTGCTCGAGGGCCAGACTTCGCTGTTGCTCTATCCCACCAAGGCCCTGGCCCACGACCAGCTCGGGCGCTTAAGGCAGATGGGCAGGGCGCTCGAGGTCGCCGACAAAGTCTATGCCTACGACGGCGATACCCCCGATTCAGAGCGCAAAAAAGCCAGGGAGATGGGGCAGGCCCTCCTCACCAACCCCGATATGCTGCACTTTGGCCTGCTGCCCCGCCACGGGGAGTGGGCCGAGTTTCTCGCTAGGCTGCGGTACATCGTGCTGGACGAACTGCACGCCTACCGGGGAGTGTTTGGCACACATACCGCCCTGATTCTGCAAAGGCTGTTGCGGCTGGCCTGGCACTACGGGGCTCGCCCCCAGGTGATTGCGGCCAGCGCCACCATCGCCAACCCCGCCGAGCACGCCCAGAGCCTGACCAGCTTGCCGTTTGCTCAGATCACCGCTAGCCCCCGGGGAGCCGAGCGCGAGTTTGCGGTCTGGGTGCCTAAAGCCCTGGATAAGGAAGGCAAGAGCCGTCGCAGCCCCAACCTTGAGGCGGCCTTGCTGGCCCGCTATGCCGCCGAGCAGGGGCTGCGCACCCTGATTTTTACCAACGCCCGGCGCACCGCCGAGCTGGTCGCCCGCTACGCCGCCGACGAGCGGGTACGGCCCTACCGGGCTGGCTATACCGCTGCCGAACGCAGAAAGCTGGAACAGGCTTTGCAGGAAGGCGAAGTTCGAGTGCTGGTGAGCACCAGCGCCCTCGAGCTGGGGGTGGACATTGGGGGGCTGGACGTCGTGGTTCTGTTGGGTTATCCGGGCTCGGTGAGCTCGTTTTGGCAGCGGGCCGGGCGGGCCGGACGGGGAACAAGGCGCGCACTGGTGCTCTGGATTCCCCGCGAAGACCCCATGGACGCCTATTTTGAACAGCACCCCGAACTGCTCCTGGCAGGCGCGCCCGAGGCGGCCATTGCCGACCCCGACAACCCCACGCTCTTTCCCCTACACGCCCACTGCGCCGCACGGGAGTTGCCCATTGCGCTACCCAGCGCTACCCAGGCCCCCGACCCTTTTTACAAACCCTGGCACAACATCCAGCCCCCCCTCATCGAGAAATACGGACGGCTTTACTCAACCCTGCGAAACCCACACCAGGCCCTGGTTTTGCGGGGGTTTGGCAAGAGTTTTAGCTTGCGCGACAACAGCGGGAAGCTACTGGGCACCCTGGATGAGCGCCAGGCCTACTGGGAGGCCCATCCTGGAGCAGTTTATCTGCACCAGGGCGAAACTTACCTGGTGCGCAACCTCGACCCCGAGCGGCGGGAAATTGTGCTCTTGCCGGGCCTCGAGGACTACTACACCCAGCCCCGGGCCGAGACCGAAATCGAGGTGCTGCAGGGCGAGGAGATTCTGGAGGGAGTCTGGGTGGGGCCGGTGGTGCTGCGGGAGCGGGTGACGGGCTATGTGAAAAAGCGCTTCATAACCGAGACCGTGCTGGAAGAGGTGGCCCTCTTGATGCCCGAGCTGACCTTTCAGACCGAGGCGGTCTGGTTTCACCCCTGCGAAGGCCTGGTGGTGCTGCCCACCCTGGAGGAAGCCCGCCAGCCCGACCAGACTTTTCTAACCGAAGCCCAGGTGCCCGCGGCCCTCCACGCCCTCGAGCACACCCTGATTGGCCTCTTACCCCTCTTCGTGCTGGCCGAGCGGCAGGACATCGGCGGGGTTTCCTATCCCTTCTACCCCCGGCCCCTGCCCTCGAGGGGCGGCCCCACCATCTTCATCTACGATGGTTATCCGGGCGGGGTGGGGTACGCTCGAGCGGCGGCGCGGCAGTTCTCCCGCTGGATCGCCGCCGCCCGCGACCTGCTACAGCGCTGCCCATGTGAGGAAGGCTGCCCACGTTGCATCCTGTCTCCCAAGTGCGGCAATGGCAACCAGTATCTGGACAAACAGGCCGCCTTACTGCTGGCCGAGTCGCTTAGTGCCCATTACCGCAGCGGAAAGCCCAACTGATGAATGAACTTATTGCCCAGATGGTAGATTCGCTCGAGTCCGACCCCAAGGTAACAAGGGTGCTACCAGCTCCCGCGCGGGACGATGCTACCCCCTCACCCGCAGCAAAACTGCCCTAACCCTCATTGACTGGCTTCTGCCGAGAATAGACTAAACCTCTGTGGGCCTGCCTTCGCTAAATGATGTGATTGCCGCTATTGCCACACCCCCCGGCAAGGGCGCGGTGGGGATTGTGCGGGTCTCGGGCAATGGCGCTCTAGAACTGGTCTCGAGGCTCTGGCAGGGCAAAAACCCTTGCAGGCTGGCCGGTGGGCGCTTTACCTACGGCATAATCTGCGACCCGAACACCCTGGAAGTGCTGGACGAGGCGCTGTTACTGGTCTTCCGCAAGCCGCACTCCTACACCGGCCAGGACAGCGCCGAGCTGCACACCCACGGCTCACCCGCGGTGTTGCGCCGGGTTTTGCAGGCACTGTTTGAGCTGGGGGCCCGCCCGGCCCAGCCCGGCGAATTCACGTTGCGGGCCTACCTGAACGGAAAAATGGACCTGGCCCAGGCCGAGGCGGTGTTGAGCTTGGTAGAGGCCGAGTCAGACGCCGCCCGGCGGCAGGCCTTGCGGGGCCTCTGCGCGGGGTTGTCGCAGAAGATCACCCACCTCTGCGAGCAATTGTTCGACCTGCTGGCGCACATCCAGGCCTGGCTGGACTACCCCGAAGAAGGGGTCGAACCCGCCCAGATTCAGGAAACCCTCGAGCCCGTTTTGCAGGAAATCGGCCACCTGCTGGCCACCGCCCCCGCCGGGCGCATCGCCCAGAAAGGGGCCCGGATTGCCCTGGTGGGGGCCCCCAATGCCGGCAAGTCCAGCCTCCTCAACGCGCTCTTAGGCTACGAGCGGGCCATCGTTACACCCATCCCAGGCACCACCCGCGACTACCTGGAAGCTCCGCTGGAGATTGCCGGGGTGCCCATTGTGGCTATAGACACCGCCGGAGTCCGGGAAACCCACGACCCAATCGAGAAAAGCGGGGTGGAACGGGCCTTACAGATCGCACAGGAAGCCGACCTGGTGCTCTACCTGGCCGACCAGAGCCAGCCCCACCCCACCCCGCCACCGCTGCCCTGGGAGCGCACCCTGAAGGTAGCCACCAAGGCCGACCTGGCCCCCGCCTGGACAGCGGATTCGTACCTGCGGGTCTCGAGCCAGACCGGCCTGGGCCTGCACGAGCTACGCCAGCAAATCCACCAGCGGCTTCTGGGCCAGGCCCCCGAGGGGGAGCTTTGGGTCAGCAACGAGCGGCATGTGGAGGCCCTGCGCCGGGCCCAAACCCACCTGCACGAAGCCCTGCAAGCCCCCCAGGACCTGGCCGCCCTCTCGATCGAGATGGCCCTGGACGCGCTGGCCGAAATCCTGGGCAAAGACGTTTCGGAAGAGGTGATTGACCGAGTATTCCGTAACTTTTGCGTGGGCAAGTGAAAAGTCGAAGGCAAAAAGCCAAGCACCCCTCGAGCTTTGTCCTTGAACTTCCCACCCTGATGGCGCGCATTCGTTGAAAAGCGGCTTCTGTCGTCTGTCCCGAGGGTAATCGTCCCCTGGGTGAACAGCGGCGCCAGCCGTCTGTCCCGAAGGGGATCGTCCCTGGGTGAACAGCGGCGCCAGCCGTCTGTCCCGAAGGGGATCGTCCGCTTGGTGAACAGCCGCTTTAGCGGTCTGTCCCGAAGGGGATCGTCCCTAGGTGAACAGGCTGGTCGGGGCTATGTCCCAAAAGACCGTCCCCTGCACTTGTACGGTGCTGGCAGCCCACGTAAACTTGCCGCCATGGAGGAGCCCAAAGCGGTAGTCTCAAAACGCAGCCTGCAGACCTATGTGGTTGCGGTAGGGCTGATGGTCATGGGCCTGGCCCTGGTAGCTTTATGCAGCGCCGCCTGGCTACAGGGCGTCGAGCCGCGCTGGTCGGTGATTCTGTTTGGGCTGCTGGGGGTTTACATGGTGCTACTCGGGGTGGATGAAGGCTGGCTGAGCGGGCTCGAGGTCACCCCCACCCACCTGCGCATCCAGAGCTTTGGCCGCTGGACGGAACACCCGCTGCCCCGCGTTGAGGCCGTGGATGGCCTGCGGGACATCCTGGGCGGTGGAATCCAGCTGGTTCTGATAGCCAGCGAAGGCGAGGCCATCCGGGTTCCGCTGCGCCGCTACGCCAACGCTGGCCCCCTGGCCCAGGGCTTGCTGGATGCGCTGTGGTTGAAAAACCCCCAGCTTATCCTGATGCCCCGTTTGGCCAGGCGGCTGGGCCAGCCCCCCTTCGGGGTTTTGGCCGCTAAGAAATCCAGGCGTTAGCCTCTATGATTGAGGTATGGAGCTGGCGTGGGTAGGGGCCGCCTATGGGCTGGGGTTGCTGGCGAGCCGCTTTGGCCTGCCACCCCTGGTGGGCTATCTGGGGGCGGGTTTTGCGCTCTGGGGGTTTGGCTACCAGGACAGCCGCTTGCTGGGAGAAATCGCCGATGTGGGCGTGCTGCTGCTTTTGTTTACGGTGGGCCTGAAGCTCCGCTTTGCCAGCTTAGTGCGCCGGGAAGTGCTGGGCGTGGGGGGGATCCATCTGGTGCTTTTCGCCCTGCTGCTGGGCCTGATCACCCTTTTGCTGGGCATGAGCACCGATGCGGCGCTTTTTGTAGGGGTGGGGCTGGCCTTCTCGAGCACCGTACTGGCCGTCAAGCTGCTGGATGACCGGCGGGAGCTCTCCACCTTCCACGGGCGGGTGGCGGTAGGCATCCTGGTTTTGCAGGACTTGGTCGCGGTTGGGCTACTGGCCTATGCCGGCGTCAAAAATCCAACGCCCTGGGCCTTGCTCCTTCTGGCCCTGCCTCTGCTGCGCCCTGTTGTGGGCTGGATTCTGGAAAAAAGCGGCCACGACGAGCTTTTGTTGCTGTACGGCCTGGGCTTGTCCCTAGGGGGTGCTAGCCTGGCCCAAAGCCTGGGGGTATCGCCGGAGCTGGGGGCTTTGCTGATGGGCGCGGTTCTGGCAGGACACCCGCAAACCTCCGAGCTTTCGCGTACCCTGTGGGGCCTGAAAGAGGCTTTCCTGGTGGCCTTTTTCCTGGATATTGGGCTGATGGGCCTACCCTCGGCCTCGGCGCTGCCGCTGGCGCTGGGTTTTATCCTGCTCATACCGCTTAAGGCCGTCTTGTTCTTCGCTCTCTTCATCGCCTTTGGCTTGCGGGCTCGCACTGCCTTTGTAACCAGCGTTTCGCTCGCCAGCTACAGTGAATTCGCCCTGATTACCAGTGTGGCCGCCGTAGAGGGGGGTCTGTTACCGGAGTCCTGGGGCCAGCTGGTGGGGCTGGTGGTGGCGGTCTCGCTGGCCCTGGCCGCCCCCCTCAACCGCTCGGTGCATAGCCTGTTTCAGCGCTACGAGCATTTCTTGTTGCGCTTCGAGCGTAAGGTACAGCACGCCGACGACGAGCCTACCAGCCTGGGCGGGGCCGAGTGGCTGGTGGTGGGCATGGGCCGCACGGGTGGGGCCGCCTACAAGATGCTGGCCAGCCACGGCTACCGGGTGTTGGGCCTGGATGCGGACGAAGGCAAGCTGGACTTCCACCGGGCTAAAATGCGTCAGGTGCGCTACGGCGACGCCGAAGACCCCGAGCTATGGGAGCGCTTGGACTTGACGGGACTCAGGGGCGTATTGCTGACCCTGCCCGACCTCGAGGCCAAGCTTCGGGCCGCCCGTGGCCTTAAGCAGCGGGGCTTTAGTGGAATCATTGCCGCTACCAGCTACCACCGCGAAGAAGACCCGATCCTGCTCGAGGCCGGCGTAACCCTCATCTCGCACCCCTTCGCCGAGGCCGGAGAACGGCTGGCCGAACGGGCTATGGGCCTGAACATTATCCCTGAGTCGGATGACCCCAAGCTGGCCGATACGCGAACAGCTTGATTTAGGGGTGTTCTGCCAGCGTCCAGGCTTTCTTGCCTACACCCGGAACCTTACTTACCACAAAACCGGCCGCTGCCAGGTCGCGCCGAAAACGTCCAGAAACCGAGTAGGTTGCCAGCCGTGCGCCACTACTGGCGGCCAAAAATAGCTTTTCCAGCACGCGGGGCTGCCAGGGCTCGGGGTTAACCCGGGGGCTAAAGGGGTCGAAATAGATAGCGCTGGCCCACCCCGCCGGAAAAAGCGCAGCCGTTACGTCCTCGAAACGAACCTCGAGGCGGCCCCAGGGGCCCTTTAGGCAGAGTGAACCCTGCGGATGGGCCGGCCAGCGCTTTAGCAGGCTGGCCCATATCCGCTGGGATGGCGCCGAAAGGGGAAGCTCCACCGAGGCCAGAACCCCGCGGGATACCGGAAAGCCCTCATAGCTTATGTACTCCAGAAAAACCCCGCGCTTCAGGCAGTCTTCCAGCGTGGCCCGGAAATTGACCCCCAGTCCAAAGCCCACCTCCAGCACCCTGGGGGCCGGGTGCTGATGGGTCTGGGTCAGCTTCAGGTAAAGCTCGTTGGCCTGCATCCAGGCCCCATGCCGCGAGCTGTAGGCCTCGCCGAATACCGGGTGCACCAGGGTAAGCGAGCCATCCTGGGTTTGCAGGGGCTGGTAGGGTTTCAGCTCAGGTCTCAATCTCCACCTTCTGGGCTTCCTGCTGCATTAGGTGCCACAACGCCTCCACGTGGCTGCGTTCGGTGCTTTCGACCCCAATCGAAACCCGCACCATCCAGCGCCCTTTCAGCAAGGCTGGGGTGAGGAAGGCCCGGCCCGAGCGGTTGATGCGGGCCACCCAGTTTTGCGTGTGCTGATCGAGCTGCTCGGGCGAGAGGTGGCCCGGATTGTAGCGCACACAGAGCGTCTGGAAGGGCACCGGGGCCAGCAGTTCCCAGCCGGGGGTCTGCCGCACCTGGGCCTCGAGCCACCTGGCATTGGCTATGTCGCGCCGCAGGCGGGCTTGCAGTCCCTGAAGCCCCTGGTCGCGCAGGGTGAACCAGAGTTTGAGGGCTCTGAAGCGCCGCCCCAGCGGGATGCCCCAGTCCTTGTAGTTTTTGACCTGCCCATCGGCGGCGGAGTGCAGGTAGGAGGGGTTGGTGGACATGGCCCGAATCAGGTGCTCCGGCTCACGCACGTAATAAAGCGAGCAATCGAAGGCTACCCCCAGCCATTTGTGGGGGTTGATGGCGATGGAATCGGCCTGTTCGATTCCGTCCCACAGGTGGCGGCACTCCGGCAAAATCATGGCGGAGCCGGCCATAGCGGCGTCAACGTGAAGCCAGAGGCCATAGCGCTGGCACAGTTTGGCAATTTCGCGCAGGGGGTCGATGGCGGTGGTATTGGTAGTGCCTACCGCCGCCACCACCGCGCAGGGCTTGCGGCCTTCGGCCAGGTCGCGCTTTAGGGCGGCCTCGAGCTGGTCTGGACACATGGCGTGGTTGTCATCGGTGCCGATGAGGCGCAGGTTCTCGCGGCCAAAGCCCGCCAGCAGCACGGCCTTGGGTACGGAGCTATGGGCCTGATCGGAGGCGTAGACCGTTAGGGGTTGCGGCTCGGCCTGGAGCCCGCCCCGATCCTGGGACTGGCCGGTGGCCCACTCCCGGGCCGTAAGCAGCGCAACCAGCGTACCGCTGGAGGCGGTGTCCTGAATTACCCCTTGAAAATACTCGGGCAGGCCCAACATCTGCCGCAACCAGTCGGTCGTGACCTCCTCGAGCTCGGTCAGGGCTGGACTAGCCTGCCAGGTGATGCCGGTCTGGCCCAACCCAGTAGCTACCAGATCGGCCAGTACCGAAGACAGCGGGGCATTGGAAGGAAACCAGGCGAAGAAATTAGGGCTTTGCCAGTGGGTCAGGCCGGGAAAAAGGGCCATGAGGTCTTGCCGCACCTCTTCAAAGCCCACCGGCTGCTCGGGAGGTGTAGGGGAAAACATGGCTTTGATGGCCCCAGGCTGCACTTGCGCCATTACGGGCTTGGCCTCGAGCCCGGCGCGGTACTCGGCTATAAAGTCAATCAGCTGGTATCCCAGGCGCTTGAACTCTTCTGGCGTCATACCCCAAGACTACCTGATCGTGCGCTTCACAGAGGTTGCTATGGCTTCAATCCCAACCAGACGGGCCTTTGCGACAGGTCAACCCGACCATTGCCGGGTAGATAAAGCCAGGCTCAAGGTCTATCCCAAGATTTCTTTAGTTTTCGCTCAAACTCAGATCCATAGCGCTGCCTAGCCTGAAGGCATGGTGTTATTAAGACTGCTCATCCCGATTCTTCTGGCATTGCTGGCCCCAGTCACGCTGGCCGCACCTGCCCTGGTAGAAGTAATTGTGGAACTTGATGGGCCACAACTACCCAAAGGGCAGGCCCGGGCCGAACTCACGCGTCTGCTCAAAGCCCACCTGGGCCAGATGCAAGGGCGGCTTAGCGTCAAGGCTAGCAAGGGGTTCTGGGCCAGTCAGAGCTTCCTGGTACGCTTACCGGAGTCGCAGGTAAGTCGCCTGGCCCAGATTCCCGGGGTGCGACGGGTCTACCCAAACCGCCCGGTACATATCAGCCAGCCCGTAGCCTCGGCCCTTGCTAACCCGGTCAACAGTGGAAGCAACTGGGCCTTACAGCACATCGGCGTGCCTGGCCTGTGGGCGGCTGGGATGCGGGGTCAGGGCATCCGCATTGGCCACCTGGACACTGGGGTAGATGCATCCCACCCCGACCTGCGTGGGAAAATAGCCGCCTTTGCAGAGGTTGACACCGACGGCACAGCCCGCCCCAGCGACCCCTACGACTCCTCGCTGCACGGAACCTTTACTGCCGGTCTGCTGGTGGCCAACAATGTGGGTGTGGCCCCAGAGGCACGCCTGGTTTCGGCTCTGGTTCTACCGGGTGGCTACGGCACGCTGGCCCAGGTGCTGGGCGGCCTGGACTGGGTGCTCGAGCAAAACGTGCAAATCGTTTCGATGTCGCTGGGCCTCGAGGGGAGCTGGAGCGAGTTTGTGCCTGTGGTCGAACGCATGAAGCAAATGGGGGTATTGCCAGTGTTTGCGGTAGGGAACTCCGGCGGCGCCCCGGCCTCCCCTGGCAACATGCCGGGGGTGCTGGCGGTAGGAGCCAGCAACCCCGCCAATCAGATTGCTGGATTCAGCAGCCGCGGCGAGGTGCGCTGGGGCGCACCCTACCACACCGTGGTGAGCAAGCCCGACCTGGTTGCCCCGGGGGTGGACGTGCACTCAACCATTCCCGGCGGGCGCTATATGGCCATGAGTGGAACCTCCGTCAGCACCGCCATTGCTGCCGGCAGTGCGGCCTTGCTGATGTCCGGGGGCTTCAAGGCCGAGCAGGTGCGGCAAGCCCTGCTTAGTGCAGCGCTGCCCCTGTCATCTGCTGGCAGCGGCAGGGGCCTGATTCGGCTGGCAGAAGCGCTGGCTGCGCTAAAGCCCGCACCGCCCAGCAGCCCTCAGGTCGGCCAGCCAGCCCCAAACACCCCAGCAGATAGCCCGCCCATCCCCAAAAAATCCGCCCTTCTGGTGGTCGAAGCCTCCGAGGTAGACGCCGTAAAAAAGGCCCTGGATGGCCTGGGTTTTAGCAGTACCCTGGTTCAGGCAAGCCCTACAAAGCGGCCTGAGGCCGGAAAAGTGGCAGAATACCCACTGGTCGTCTGGGTTCTGCCGCCCGACTGGAGCAACCACTGGCCAGAAACCCAGCGCAAGATGCTGCGGGCCTACGTGGAGCAGGGCGGCAGGCTGATGCTCATAACCAACGACCCCAGCCAGCGCCCCCTGGCCGAGTCCAGCACCTTTGGTAAAGGCAAGGCCAGCTTTGTCAGCGGCGACCTGGGCCGTATGGGCCTCGAGCAGCAGGCGCAGGTTTTGCAGGGCCTCATCCAGCAGCTCCTGCGCTAAGGCTGGCCCAGTTATACCAGATTCGGTTAGTTCGTCACCGAACGGTGACGAACTAACCCGACCGAAGGGAGTGCTCTAGGATTCAAAAAGATAGCCCCTTGATGTTTTTTGTATGAAGAGTATCTTTTTGAATCCGGTATTAATCCGAAGAAAACCTTGCGCCCTTGATGCGTTCCTTTTGCTTTGGCCTTGGCGCGAGCATTTTTCAGATTGGGTCGGTTTCGTCCTATACCGTTAGCCCGGTTTTTGTGATTTTGGCATGAAAACTCAGGTCACAGTAGTCTGCAATCTGTGACTTTGTTCACTATACTGACGCTTGTGAAAACCGTCTACACCGACCATCCGGTACACTTACTGGGCTTTTCGCATCCAGCGCGTTAGCATACAGGCATGAAAATCGAAGCAGCCGACCTCCGCCTGATCTCGCTACCACTCAAGTTTCGCTTCGAGACCTCCTTTGGGGTGCAGACCATGCGCCACCTTATCGTCCTGACGCTCTACGGCGAGGGCCTCGAGGGCTACGCCGAGACCGTGATGGAGTTCACACCCCACTACCGCGAGGAGACCATCCCAGGGGCCTGGGCGCTGTTGGAAGAGCTGCTGCTTCCCAAAGTGCTGGGCAAAGACTTCGCCAACCCCGAGCAGCTCTGGGGCGAGATTGCCGGCTTTAGGGGCAACAAGATGACCAAGGCGGCCCTCGAGATGGCCTTCTGGGACCTCTGGTGCAAAAGCCTGGGACAGCCCCTCTGGAAGGTGTTGGGCGGTGTGCGAACCGAGATTCCGGTGGGCATCAGCCTGGGGATAGAACCCAGCCTCGAGGCCACTCTCGAGAAGGTGGGCCGGGGACTGGCGGAAGGTTATAAGCGCATCAAGCTGAAAATAAAGCCCGGCTGGGACGTCAAGGTGGTGATGGCGGTACGCGAAGCCTACCCCGAGGCCAGCCTCACCGTGGATGCCAACTCGGCCTACAGCCTAAACGATATTGCCACCTTCAAGGCCCTGGACGCCGCCGGGCTGGACTATATCGAGCAGCCCCTGGCCTTCGACGACATCCTGGACCACGCCAAGTTGCAGGCGGCCATCTCCACCTCCATCTGCTTAGACGAGTCCATCACCTCGCCCGAGGACGCCCGCAAAGCCCTGGAAATTGGGGCCGGGCGGGTGATTAACCTCAAGCCGGGGCGGGTGGGCGGTATCCTGGCCAGCCGCAAGATTCACGACATCACCCAGAGCTACGGCCTGCCGGTCTGGATGGGCGGGATGCTGGAGGCCGGCATTGGCCGCGCCGCCAACATCCACGTGGCCACGTTGCCCATGTTCATCAAGCCAGGCGATACCAGCAGCGCCAGCCGCTACTGGCAGGAGGACATCATCGAGGAGGCCCTCGAGGCCACCAGCGGCCTGATGCCTGTGCCGCAAGGCCCCGGCCTGGGCATCACGCTGAAGCGCGACCTGATTCAAAGCCTGACCGAGAAATCGGCCTATGTGACCCCCCGGAGCTAAAACGCCCAACGCCCTCGCCTTATGAACGTTGTGATTCGTGAACTGCACGAACCCGAGGAAATAGCACAAATTCCCCGGCTCGAGCAGGCCATCTGGAACGACCCCAGCGACACCATCCGCCCCGGCACCCTGATGGCCCTGGTGCATGAGGGAGCTTTGCTGGCAGGGGCCTATGTGCCCGAGCCCAACGCCACCGAGCGCCTGGTGGGCTTCATCTTCGGCTTCCCCACCGACCGCCCGAGCGAACACCACTCCCACATGGCCGGGGTCTTGCCGGAGTTTCAGGGCAGCCAGATTGGCCTCCTGCTCAAGCGTTACCAGCGCGACTGGGCCTTGAGCAAGGGCTACCTGCGGGTGGTCTGGACCTTCGACCCGTTGCGGAGCCTCAACGCCCATTTCAACCTTCGCAAGCTGGGGGCTACTTTCAACCGCTATATCCCCAACTGCTACGGCACTATGGGCGGCATCAATGCGGGCGCACCTTCCGACCGGGCCTACGCGGTATGGGAGCTCTGCTCCCCCAGGGTTTTTCAGCGCATCTACGCCCCCGCCCCTGCCTTTGACCCCAGGGGCCTGCCCCAGGCCAACCAGATCGAAAGAGAGGTGCCAGTAGGGCTCGAGCTGAGCCTGACCGAAAAGCACGTCCTGGTACAGATACCCGAGAACTGGGGCCAGATCTTGCAAACCAACCCGCCCCTGGCCCAGCTTTGGCGCACCCACAGCCGCGAGGTCTTCGAGCACTACTTCCAGCAGGGCTACCGGGCGGTGGACTTTGTGCGAAACCCCAACCGCTACGTGCTGGAACGGGACGATTGAGCCAGACATCATCGGGAGGATAACCTGATACTCAAGCCTGAAATCTGGACTGCTGAGGTGGTGTATGCGGGCTTTGGCACGCCCATGCTCGAGGGGGGCCTGGTGGTGGTGGGCCAGCATGTAGCGGCAGTGGGTCAACTGGACGAGCTGCAGCAAGCCTATCCTGATACGCCATTGGTGCACAAAGGCAAAGCCCTCACGCCGCCGGTGGTGAACGCCCACACCCACCTGGATCTGTCCACGGTTCCGTATTTTCGAGGAAGCTACAGCAGCTTCATCAGGCACGTGATTGACCACGCTTCCGAACGCAACGTAAAGGCTGCCGAACGAGGCCTGCGTGAGCTTCAGGCGCTCGGTGTAGGCGGCTTTGGCGACATCGTGTACAAGCCCGAGGTGCTCACATGGCTCCTAGAACATAGCCCACTCCCAGGGGTGCTTTACCTGGAAGTGATCAACCGAAACCCCAGTCAGGCAGATTCGGTGGCGAAAAAAGTCGCCCAGCAGTTATCGGACTGGAGGCAGCAGAATAGTCAAGTTGGGGTGGGCATTTCGCCCCACACCCCGTACAACGTGAGCGCGGCTCTGCTCAAAAAGCTGGTGGAGATTGCCCGGCTGGAGGGCTTCCCCCTGCAGATGCACGTGGCCGAAAGCCCCGAGGAGACCGAGCTGATGACCCAGGGCAGCGGGGCGCTACAGGAAGTACCCCTGCAGTATGGCTTTCCCGCTTATCAGGACTGGCCTGGCCTCACCCCCGTGCGCTATCTGGCCGAACTGGGGGTGCTGGGGCCGCACCTAACCATCGTGCACGGGGTTCAGGTAGACGAAGAGGAGGTGCAGATGCTGGCCCAGTCGGGCACCCGCCTGGTTTCCTGCCCCCGAAGCAACGCGGGCCTGGAATGTGGCCGGATGCCTTGGGAACTGTACCTGAAGCACCGGCTCGAGCCCGCCCTGGGCACCGACTCGCGTAGCAGCAGCCCCGACCTGGACGTGCGAAAAGAGGCGCTTTTGTTGTGGGAACAGGTAGACCCCCGGGTGCTGGTACGGGCCGCAACCCGCAACGGCTACCGGGTGCTGGGCCTCGAGGCCCCGCGCATCACCCGCGGAACACCAATTTCCCAAGTACAATCCTGGTAGCGAGCACGGCGGTTGCAAAACACCGCACAACGACACTATGCAGATTGGTTCACTCATCGTCTATAGCGCGTTCGTCGGGGCTCTGACCGGCGTTTTTGCTGCTGGGTTTGTATTCATCTTGCGGCTGATCGAGCGCTACCTGCTGGGTGAAACTCTGGGCTACCTGCCGCCCGGCCTGCCCGGCGAGGGTGGGCTGTCCCAGGTTTTTCGTGGGCCGACCTTCTGGTGGCTGGCCCTGCTGCTGCCCCTGGCCTTCGCCGCCTCGAGCTACCTGGGTTCGGGCCGAGGACTGGGCTGGCTTTTAGCGGCGTACCGGGCAGGCCGCCCGGTACGGGCCATTGAGTACTTTCGAGGCATTATCGGTTCGCTGGTTCAGCTCGGAGCGGGCTCCCCGCTGGGCCGTGAGGGCCCCATGGCCGCCCTGGGTTTGTGGATAGGAAGCGCTCTAGGGCGGCGCATCCCGCTGGGGGAGTCGAGCCGGTTCCTGCCCTTTGCGGGGATGGCTGCGGGCTTTGCCGCGGCCTTTCATGCACCCATGGCGGGAGCGCTTCTAGCCAGCGAGATCGTCTACCGGGGGCTGGCCCTCGAGGTCGGCGCCCTGGCCCCCGCGCTGATTGGGGCCCTGGCCGGCTTTACCGTGTATGGGCTTTTTCATGGCTACGGGCCGCTGCTCGAGCTGCCCCCAGGACCGCTGGAATGGCCCCAGCTCTTGTTTGGCCTGGCCATCGGGCTGGTTTGCGCCGGGGTAGGGACGCTCTGGCTCGAGTCTGAGCGGGTTTTGCAGCGCTACTTAAGGCGTCTGGGATTCGGCCTGCGCCATGCCCTGTTCGGCTTGGTGCTGGCCGTGGTGTTGCTGCTCATGCCCGAGGCCATCGGCAATGGGCTGCCCTGGGTACAGCTCGGCACCTCCCCCATCCTGACGCTGCCTTTTTTGGGTGTACTGTTCTTGGTGCAACTGGCCTTGCTGATACTGGGTGGCGGTGTGCGGGCCTACGGTGGTCGGCTCACCCCGGCCCTGACCCTGGGCGGCCTTAGCGGGCTGATTCTGGCCCAGCTTCTGGGCGAGGTTTTTCCCTCCATTGCCCCCTCGCCCCAGACCGCCGCGCTGGTGGGTATGGCCTCGCTTCTGGCCGGTATCGCCCGTGCACCCTTTGCCGCAGTGGTGCTGGCAGGCGAAATTGGCGGGTATAGCCTGTTGCCGCTCACGCTGATTGGCGCATTTGCAGCCTATACCTTTACCAGCCCCCGTGGAAGTTTTGAGGATATGGAGCTCAACCAAGATAAGGAAGCGCCAGCGGAGCCTCAGCCTGAAAACGCTCCGCAAACTTTACTGAAGCCTCCGCCCCCAGCCTCGAGCGATTCGCCCTGAAGGCCTCCAGGCTGTACTCCCACTGGTAAAAGTCGCGGTAAAAACTGAACACCTGTTCGGCCACCGCCTGGCCTTCCTCGCCCACATCCACATACACCGCAGGCCTGGGAATATCGCTGCGGTAGTAGTGCAGCAGCCGCACGGGCTCGCGGTAGGGCTCCCCCACCAGCTTGGGAATGCGGCAGAACTTGAGCGCCGAGAGGGTGGCCCAGTAGGCGGCCCGGTGGTCGGGGTGGACATCGTAGGGGTTCCAGGTAAAGACCACATCGGGCTTCCAGGCCGCCATCACCTGGGCGATGGCCAGGGCCTCTTCGCGGCCTCCGGTCAGGCTCGAGTCGGCAAAGTCGAGAAACTGCGCCTCTGCGCCAATCATCTGGGCCACGGTATGCCCGTGCCCCTCGCGGATACGCGCGACCTCGTCGGGGGACATCTGGCCAAACTGGCTGGCCAGCTCGCCTCGAGTGAGCCAGAGAATTTTGGCCGCATCGCCTCGCATGACATGCTTGGCCAAGGTACCGGAAACTCCTATTTCGTCGTCTGGATGAGGGAAGACAGCTAGCAAGCGCACGCACAAGAGTATAACGCCAAAGCTTGACGCTCCTAATACTGCCCTGTACACTCAACGTTGCCCTGGAGTGGTGCCCGAGTGGTTGAAGGGGCACGCCTGGAGAGCGTGTATACGGGTTCTCCGTATCGAGGGTTCGAATCCCTCCCACTCCGCCAGGGAAGCCATCCGCCAGCGGATGGCTTTTTTGTTAGGACTTACGCAGTTGAACGTTGACAAAACCATAGGCTGGCTCCTCACTTCAGCCCGTCGGAATCGTGTTTTATTGACGTTGTGGGCTTCTTGTTTCTGGAATCGTTATACCTTGTAAACGCAGGTACGTTAGGATTCGGGTAAATGCCGTTCTGTACGCGATTTTATCAATCTTGTTCCCCCCAAATCCTCACTCAAGTGCGTAACTCCTATTTGTTTTAGGCCCCCAGGGCCCGGGCCAGGGCCTCCACGTCCTCTAGGCTGTTGTAGACCTGGGCCGAAATCCGCACCCATAAGCGTCCGCCAAGACTCAGGATGGGGGCTTCAATCCGGTGTTCGTACAACAGGGCGTACTGCAGACGCACCGCATCTTCTCGGGTTGTGCCCAAAGCAGCCGGTAGAGGCAGCGTGACCATACAGCCCAGCATAGCCTCGGGGGCCGGAGGTTCAAACCCCCAGCGGGCGCTGAGCCAGGCCAGGGCCTGCCGTGCTAGATGGTGGTTGTAGGTCTGCATGGCCTCGAGGCCCCATTCTTGCATCAGCGCCAGCGCCGCCGGGGCCGCCAGAAAGGGCGTGGGGTCTTTGGTGCCGACCCAGTCGAACTCCTGCACAAAGCCCTGCCCCAAACCCCAGGAGATAACGGGCGGATGGAGGCCCTGCTGCCGCTCGGGAGCGACCCACAAAAAACCGCAGCCTTTGGGGGCCAGGGCCCACTTGTGCAGGTTGCCGGTGTAGTAGTCCACCCCCAGGCGGGGGATATCCAGGGGAATGGCCCCCGGCGCATGGGCGCCATCGGCCAGCACCGGCACCCCCGCCGCCCGGCAGCAAGCCGCCATCTCGGCCAGAGGGAGCACCAGGGCGGTCTCGGAGGTGATGTGGTCGAGGATGGCCAGGCGGGTGCGGGGGGTGAGGGCCTGGGCCAGTCGGTTCAGGTAAAGTGCAGGCTCGGCCACCGGAAAGGGCAGCTCGAGCGTAACCAAACGGGCCCCCTGGCGCTCGGCCACAAAGGCCGCCGCGTTGCGCACCGCACCGTAGGCCAGGTTGGTGATCAGGATTTCGTCGCCGGGCTTGAGCTCGAGCGAGCCCAGCACTGCATTGACCCCGGTGGTGGCGTTATCCACAAACACCAGGTCTTGCCCCTGGGCCCCCATAAAACGGGCTACTGCAGAAGCGGCCTCCCGCAACCGGGGAACAGCCCGGTCGGAGGGGCCCGAGAGGCCGCACAGCTCCCTTAGCAAGAAACGCGCGGGCTGCTGCTCCATCTCTTCGCGCAGGGCCTGCTGCACCGCCAGCACCCGCCGGGGGGTGGCCCCCACCGTGCCGTGGTTGAGGTAGACGATGTCGGGCTCCAGGGGCCAGTGGGCCAACATCCCCCGGCCAAAGCTGGTCAGCACCGATGGGTTCATGGGTCTAAGGCCAGCTCTTCGTAGGGCAGCTTCAGGTAGTCGGCCAGCACCTCCACCACCAGCTCGTGGTCTTCGCGCTGGGGCAGCCCCGAGACCGTAATGGCCCCAATGCAGCCCGCCCCCTGCACGAAGATGGGAAAGCTCCCCCCGTGGGCGGCATACTCGCGAACATCCAGTCCACGTTCCTCGAGGCTGCTCTCCTTCTGTTTGAGCCAAAGCCCCACCGCATAGGAACTGCGGTGAAAGCGCTGCACCACGTTGCGCTTGCGCCGAATCCAGTCGGCGTTGTCGGGGGTGGTGCCGGGCATGGCGTAGTAGAACAGGGGCTGGGCAAATAGGCTGATGTCCATGGCAATCACGCCGTGAAGGCGCTCGGCGGTCTCTTTGAGCCGCTGCCCCAGCATCCAGGCTATGGCGGGGTCAAAGCGCTCGAAGCGCAGGCGGGCTTCCTGTTCGGCAATAACCTTCAGATCCTGTTCGACATTCATACCTGACCCTCCAGGGCAATCTCTCGGCGCTCGAGGGCGCTTTTATGGGCAGCATCGAGCAACTCCATCAGTCGCACCGCCTGCTCGGGCGGCACCGGGTTGGGCCCTTGGCCCCGAATAGCGTCCCGCACACTCTCGTAGTAACGCCGGTAATCGCCGACCTCGACAAAAACAGGCTCCGGGGCCTGCTCGGGCCGGTAGAGCCAAGCCTCGCTTCCCTCGGGCTTCCAGCCTGGCGCACCCGGACGCAGGCCGTCTTTAAGGGCTTTTTCCTGAGTATCCAGGCCATACTGCACCAGACTGCCCTGGGTTCCGTGGATCACAAAGCGTGGGCTACCCCCCGGCACCAGGGCGCTGGCGTGCAGCACCACCCGCAGCCTCGAGTAGCGCAGCAGCACGTGAAAGTAATCGGGGGCCTGGGCCCCCTGCCGCTGCATGCCGATGTCGGCGAAGATGGCCTCTGGCCAGCCAAAAAGCAGCAGGGCCTGGTCAGCCAGGTGGGGCCCCAGGTCGTACCAGATGCCACTGCCAGGGCCAGCCTGCTCGCGCCAGCGGTTCTGCACCTCTCGGCGGTAGCGGTCAAAGTGCGACTCGAAGTAGACCACCTCCCCCAGGGTTCCGGCTTCCACAATTTTGCGCAGGGTCAGAAAATCGCCGTCCCAGCGACGGTTCTGGAAAACCGAGAGCACCCGTCCCTGGGCTTCGGCCAGTTCAGCCAGGGTGCGGGCCTGGTGGGCATTAAGGGTAAAGGGCTTGTCCACCACCACATGCTTGCCTGCTTCCAGGGCACGCCGCGCTAGCTCGAAGTGGGTGGAGTTGGGGGTGGCAATCACCACCAGGTCAATGAGGGGGCTGCTAATGACCTCCTCGAAAGTAGCGCTCACCCAAACTTCGGGCCAGTCGGCGCGTACTTTTGCGGGCTGACTGCTCTGGATAGTCACCAGGTGCAGGCCTGGCACAGCCTGAATCAGCGGTGCATGAAAGACTTTTCCGGCCATGCCGTAGCCAATGAGTGCGACATGAATGGGTAGGGTCATAGCACCTCTTCTACCTGCAAAACCACACGATCCATCATTTGCTCTAGCCTAACGCGCTGAGGCCCCAACTTGCCAGCTATATGGGGTAGGCGGTAATGTAGCGGTAGCCAACCAACCAATAGAACACCAGGTTGAAAGGCATTATCCCGTGAGGTCGCTGTGAGGATTGGAATCGTAGGTGCCGGCTGGTGGGCCGGGTTTGCTCATCTGCCCGCATTCAGAGATGCTGGGGCGCAGATTGCAGGCATCTACAGCCGCACCCCCGCCCATGCCCAAAAACTGGCCGCAGCCTTTGGCACCCAGGCCTTTGAGCGCTACGACGACCTACTGCAACTCTGCGACGCCGTAGCCATATCCACCACCGACGACACCCACGCCCCGCTGGGCATCCAGGCCCTGCAGGCGGGCAAGCACCTCTTCATGGATAAGCCCCTGGCCCGCACAGTGGAGGAAGGGCGGGCCCTGGTAGCAGCGGCCCAGCAGCACCAGCGCATAGGCCTGACGGCCTTCACCAGCCGGGGCGACCTGGCCGCCGAGACCGCGCAGGCCCTGGTGCAGGCAGGTGAGATTGGGGATGTTCTTTATCTACGGGGCTACTTCCACGGGGGCTACATGGGCGACCCCAGCGGCCCCACCACCTGGCGGGCCAAAGCCGAGACCGGCGGAGCGGGGGGCGCCGTGGCCGACCTGGGGGCCCATCTATTCGACCTGGTGCGGATGGTAACGGGCCTCGAGTTCACCCAGGTGATGGCCCAGGGCCACATTCACCTACAGCGGCCCGACCCCGTCAGCAACTACGACGAAGGGGCGGTGCTGGCCCGTCTGGGCGAGGCTAGCGGAATGTTCTCGCTCTCGAGGGTGCACATCGGGGGCGATCAACGGCTCGAGCTCGAAGTCCAGGGCACCCAAGGGGCGCTCAAGCTCTCCCCTGCCCTGTGGGGCAGCGGACAAAGCGCCCAACTTTTGTTAGCGAAGCGCCCCGGCCAGTACCAAGCTGTGCCCCCCGACCCCAGCCTGTTGCGGGGGCGCAACCCCGAGACCTCCTGGGGACACTTTCAGTTCATCGAGCTGGCCCGGCGCTTCCTGGAGAGCATCGCCAAAAACCAGCAACCCACGCCCAGCCTCGAGGACGGCCTCATGGCCCAACAAGTGATTGACGCGTGTGTGCTAAGTAGCCAGCAAAACACCTGGGTATCGGTTTGAGCTGACCCAAAGCACAAACTGCACAAACGGTCGGGCTCTACGTGAACGGGCTACTTGGGCCTGGTGTATAAGGCAGTGTATTCTTTGCATGTTGGCATGAGCACTTCTACGACCAAACCCCGCCTGGTAAGTCCTAACTTCATCACCGAGATTATCGATGAAGACCTGAAAGCAGGTCGCTACCAGAAAATCGTGACCCGCTTCCCCCCCGAGCCCAACGGCTACGCCCACCTGGGGCACGCCATTGCCAGCTACATCGACTTTGGCATCGCCCACGATTACGGTGGGGAGTGCCGCTTGCGTATGGACGACACCAACCCCGAGGCCGAAAAGGCCGAGTACGCCGAGGCCCTGATCGCCGACATGCGCTGGCTGGGCTGGGACTGGGGGCCAGAGGTAAGCTATGCTTCTAACTACTTCGAGCAGCTTTACCAGATGGCCGAGCGGCTCATCCAGAAGGGCCTGGCCTATGTGGACAGCGTCTCGCCCGAGGAGATGGCCCGGCTGCGCGGTACAGTGGACAAACCCGGTACGCCCAGCCCCTACCGCAACCGCAGTGTGGAAGAGAATCTGGATTTGTTCCGGCGCATGCGGGCCGGAGAGTTCCCCAACGGTGCCCACGTACTCCGGGCCAAGATAGACCTCGCCAGCCCCAACATGAAGCTGCGCGACCCGGTGCTGTACCGCATCGTTCATGCCGAGCACTACCGCACCGGCCAGCAGTGGTGCATCTACCCTTCCTACGATTTCGCCCAGGCCACCACCGATGCTCTGGATGGGGTCACGCATAGCCTGTGCAGCCTCGAGTTTGTGGACAACCGGGCCATCTACGACTGGCTGATGGACCACCTCTGGGGCGAGCCACCCCTTCACCAGACCCCCCGTCCGCATCAGTATGAGTTTGGCCGCCGTAGCCTCGAGTACACCGTGGTCTCCAAGCGCAAGCTGCGCAAGCTGGTGGAAGGGGGCTATGTGCGGGGCTGGGACGACCCCCGCATGCCCACCCTGGCCGGGCAGCGGCGCCGGGGGGTGCGGCCCCAGGCCATCCGCCGCTTTGCCGGGCAGGTCGGTATTTCTCGCACCAACCGCACGGTGGACATCGCCCTCTTGGAAGGAGCCATCCGCGACGACCTCAACACCACCGCCCCGCGGGTCATGGCGGTGCTGCACCCCCTCAAGGTGGTGCTCACCAACCTGACCGAGCCCAGAACCGTTAGCCTCCCCTACTGGCCCCACGACGTGATCGAGGAGTCCCCTGACGGCCTGGTGGCCCTGCCCAGTGGCGAGCGCGTGCGGCCCGAGGAAGCCGTGCGCCAGGTGACCCTCACCCGCGAAATTTACATCGAAGCCGACGACTTCGCCCTCAACCCGCCCAAAGGTTTCAAGCGCCTGGTCCCTGGCGGCACGGTGCGGCTGAAGATGGCCGGGGTGGTTCGCTGCGACACCTACCAAACCGACCAGAACGGCCAGGTGACCGAGCTTCACTGCACCCTGCTGGAGGAGGCCAAGGCCGCCGGGGTGATTCACTGGGTGAGCGCCAGCGAGGCCGTGCCCGCCGAGTTTCGCCTCTACGACCGGCTTTTTACCGTACCCCACCCCGAGGCCGAGGCCAAAGAGCTCGAGGACGAGCACGAGACCCCCGACGACCACGACTTCCTTCGCTTTGTGAACCCCAAAAGCCTCGAGGTCGTGCACGGTTACATCGAGCCCAGCGTACTCAAAGACCCCAAGGAAACCCGCTACCAGCTCGAGCGCAACGGCTACTTCTGGCAAGACCCCCTCGACTCCAAGCCCGAAGCGCTGGTCTTCAACCGCATCGTAACCCTCAAGGACACCTGGGCACGTACCGCTGCACGCGAGCAGGAAGCAAAACGCACTGGGGAAGCCAAAACCCCGGCCAGCGCCAAAGTCTCCAGCCCCGCCCCCCAGTCCGAACCGCAACTAACCCCAAAGCAGCAGTCCGTTCTGCAAAACTTTATGGCCCAGGGCATCCACGAGGCCGAAGCACGGATACTGGCCCGCGAGCCCCGGCTGGCCGACTTCCTGCTGCAAGCGGCCCAGTCGGCCCCGTTGTCGGCATTGGCCCACTGGGTCGTCAACGACTTAGGTGCTGCCCTGCGCTCCGGCGAAGCCAAAATTGCCCCCGCCGGGCTGGCCGGACTGGTCAGGCTGCTCGAGGCCGGAGAAATCAATACCCGCATCGCCAAGGATGTGCTGGCCGAAGCTCTGCAAACGGGCCAAGACCCATTGGAAATCGTCCAGCAGAAACGGCTAAGGCAGGTGAGCGACCTGGGGGCCCTCGAGCCCATTGTGGAGCGCATCCTGGCCGAAAACCCCGATAAAGTGGCGGCCTACCGCGCCGGCAAGAGCGGTCTGATGGGCTTTTTTGTGGGCCAGGTCATGCGCGAAACCCAGGGGCAGGCCAACCCAAAGCGGGTGCAGGAGCTAATAAGCCGAAAGCTAGGCTAGCGCGAGCAACAGGGCACAACCACCTCGCAGATAGGTTGTTCTGGAGTATCGCACATACCCCAAGCTCAGCGGCCCCTGTACCAGATGCGGTAAACCCGCCCGCCCCTGGCGTCCGAGACATACATCGCACCATCCGCGCCGATTACCAGCCCCACCGGGCGGCCCCAGGCATCGCGGCACATCTGGCCGGGCTCGCGCCAGCCGGTCGCAAACACCTCCGCACGCAGCGGCAGCCCGTTTTGAATCTCAAAGCGTTCAATTTTGCAGTCGCGGTAGTTGGCCGGGTTCTGCACCCCCAGCGAGCCGTGGTAGGCAATAAAGAGGCTATTGCGGTACTCCGGGGGAAAGTGGCTCTTGGAGCCCCAGGTCATCCCCAGCGGGGCCGAATGGGCCGGTGCGGTAAAGATGGCCGGAACCGCTTTGCGGCAGTCGAAGCCCTGGGTGCGGGGGTCGGGAACTTCGGCCCGCTCGGCCTTCAGGTTTAGGCCCAAACCCGGCGTGTAGCAGTAGGGCCAGCCATGAAAGCCCCCCGGCTGCACCGCCACAATCACCTCCTCGGGCGGCAGGTCGTCGCCCAGGTGGTCGGTGCCGTTGTGGGTGGCCCAGAGTTCGCCCCTGGGAGTCCAGGTGAAGTCCACGCTGTTTTTGAGCCCCTCGGCCCAGACCGCCCGGCGGCGGGGGTCGGGGTCTTGCAGAAAGGGGTTGTCGGCAGGCAGGCTTCCATCGGGGTTAAAGCGCAAAATGGCTGCCCGGCGCGGGTCGCGCTCGGGGCCAAAGTTGGTCTCGGAGCCCACCGAGACATAGAGCTTGCCGTCGGGCCCCACGTGCAGGGTCCGGGTAAAGTGCCCCGAGGGGCCTGGGAGATCCGAAACCACCGTTTCCTGTACCCACCCGCGCCCCCTTGGCCGCAACCGAACCACCGTGGTGCTGGTCGCCACGTACAGCCAGCCCTGGTGCCACTCGATCCCGTGCGGTAACTCCAGATTGTTCGCAACAACCTCTACCCTATCGGCCCGACCATCGCGGTTCTGGTCCGGCAGACGCACCACCTGGCCTCCGTACATCAGGGTCAGGTACAGTTGCCCATCGGGCCCCACGCTCATCATGCGGGGCGCGCCCTCGAGGTTTTCGGCAAAAATCTGAATGGCAAATCCGGGCGGCAGTCGAATGCGGCGGGCAGCCTCGTCGGGCGCAGGTTGTGCTGGGGGCCTCGAGGCAAACCACACGACTCCGGCCACGGCCAGCGCAGCTACCCACACCCATCTGTCCCAGTGGGTCATCTGTGGTTCAGGGTAGCAAATCTAGGAAAACTTCGATGAGAACGCATCGTACCCCAGGCCAGCTCCTTAGGCCTGTAGGTATCTCATAGTCTGGTGCTACACTGCCTTAAGGAAGATGCCACCCAGTGGTATGCGCTTCAAAGCAAAAACTATGAAAAGTACCCACCCTACAACCCCTGGTATCGCTGTTCGTGAACCTTTCAATACCTACTCCCACGCTGTTGGTGTGGTGCTGGGCCTGGCCGGTATGGTCGTGTTGTTGTTTTTTGCTCAGGGCAATCCGGCCAAAGTTGCTGGCGCGCTGGTGTTCGGCCTGTCCATGATCCTGATGTACACCTCCTCGGCCCTGTACCACGCTTTGCAGGTCTCGGAGCAGGCCTTGTTGTGGCTACGCAAGCTCGACCACGCCGCCATCTTTCTCTTCATTGCAGGCACCTATACACCGGTGCTGCTGCAGGCCATGGAGCCTTCCTGGCGGCCCTGGGCCCTGGGGCTGGTCTGGGGACTGGCAGTTTTAGGCATAGGCCTCAAACTGGTCACGCTCAAAGCCCCGCGCTGGTTGTACACCGCCACCTATCTAGGCATGGGCTGGCTTGCGGTGTTTTTCCTGCCCAAGCTGGCTCTGAACCCCTGGGCCCTGGGCTTCCTGATTGCGGGCGGCCTGGCCTACAGCCTGGGCGCGGTGGTCTACGCCGCCAAATGGCCCAACCTGCTGCCCGAACGGATAGGTTTTCACGGCATCTGGCACGTATTTGTGCTGCTGGGAAGCCTGGGCATGTATTTTGCTGTTTTGGCCCTGTACCTGAACTAATCTCCGGTAGGGCCAGAACCCCACCGGCGTTGTACCCTCGGGGAACCACCTCACCCGAAGCTTTCAGTTTGGTTCAGGTAAAACCGGCTGGACACGAAGGCTCCGCAGAACCATTCCGGTTCTTAACGCTTATATGAACCCCACCTGAAGCTTTCTGTTTAGAGCAGGTCAAAGCCGACCGGATGCAAGGGCAGTTCCTGACACAGCTTCAGGTGGGAGCCCCAACAAAAAGAACAAATCAAAGACATTCGCACACTACGACAGGAATAGGCTTTATCGCGCTCTTCGCATGTGAAGAGCGCTCTAAAAACCTATGCTAACCTGGCCTAGCTTGCCCAGGATAAGCATCGAGGCCACTGCAGCCGCCGTCAGGATGATGAGGATCAGGGCCATGGCGATGTAGCGAAGGTCGGCCGTTTCGCTCTCGACCTCGAGGGCACGGGGGCGCAGAGCCAGGTACAGCAGCCAGGTAACCATAACCGCAAGAACCGTGAAGATGATTGCAAACAGCACTTTTCTCCCTCCTATACCCCTTACTGGTTAGCACATACGCCAGGCTTCCAGCAGGGTTTGCAAACTCCTGTCTAAGCCTACCAAACCCAGGCCATAAGTGGGTATACCCCGCTCCCAGCCCACCGCCCCGACCGCTGGCCCCACGAGCGTGGGCAAAGACGCCGGGGCTGGGGCTTCCCAGGGGGCATAGGCCCTGTGCTCGAGGTAGCTAAACTCGGGCCGGAGTACCACCTCGAGCTGCCGGGCTTCCCGCGGGTCGTGCCATGGCGCCCACTCCCCCTCGGCAGCCTCCTTACCGCCAGGGAAAGCAAGGCCCAAACCCTCCCCCGGCATCACCACCAGCGCCCAGCGGGGATTGGCCCAGTGTAAAGCCCTGGCAAAAGGCGCAGCGTGGCCTTCAGAGGCATCAAGGCCCAGCACGATTCGGCCCTTGAAGCGTTTGGGCAGTTGAGGCAGCACTTTCTCCAACATTGGTCTGCTCATCCACAGCAGCAAGGTATCGCCACCATGCGAACCCTCGAGCCAGGCATAAAAGCTACCAAACTCATCCACAAAAGTTCGGGTGTGTTCTGCCAGCCAGGACTCCAGCCATTCGGTATTTGGGGTTAAGGTCTGCACACCAGAAGGATAACCTCTTTTGCCAGGATGTATGCTACCGGTGTAGCACGAAAAGCCGGTCGGCTCTGGCCCGACCTTAACAGGGCGCTTTAGGTGGGTTCGTATTATCTGGTGTAGCTGGGTATGATGGTGAGGCTGTGCGCTATCTGATTGTCTCCGACCTACATGGCAACTGGCCCGCCCTCGAGGCCGTCCTCAAGGAAGCTCGAGGCTACGACCAGGTGCTCTTCCTGGGCGACGCCGTTGGCTACTACCCCGACGCCAACCGGGTACTGGACTGGTTGCGCTCGGTGAATGCCACGGGGATAATGGGCAACCACGACATCTGGTTGCTGGAAATCAAGTCTATGCAGATTGAGGGACCGGTACTGGAAATTCTGTCCTGGCAGGCCGAGCGTATCAGCCCTGAGAACCGGGAATACCTGTCCAGACTGCCCTGGATCGCCGAAGTGGAAGGAGCCCTGCTGGTGCACGGCAGCCCCCTCGACCCCCTGGCTTATCTGGAAGAGATTGAGCAGGCCCGGGATGTGTTTGAAAAGGTAAAGCACCGCTGGATCTTTCACGGGCATACCCATCTAGCTGGAAGTTACCTGACCCTGGACGCACCTTCGGGGCGCGCTACCACCGAAGGAAGCACACAAGGGCGCTGGGTGCGCTACAACCGCTACGCCCACGGCGGCGAGCTGATCCTCGCCCCCAGAGCCCGCGCCATCGTGAACCCCGGTTCAACCGGCCAGCCTCGAGACGGCGTGGTTGGCGCCGCTTATGCAATCTGGGATGCAGAAGAAGGCTCCGTGGAGTTTTACCGCGCCAAGTACAACCTCGAGCATGTGCTGGCCCGGCTGCACCACGAGCAATTTCCCATGTGGCTCTACGAGCGGCTGGTGCTGGGCAAGTAGCGGTTTGCCCAGGCGGCCCGTGAGCGCTCTGCGTATCCCATAACAAACGGCTATGCAAATCCTCGGACATCAGGGAATCCTCGAGCTGCTGCCCAGGCTACAGGCCCAGACTTTTTTGTTCACCGGGCCGGAAGGAGTAGGGCGTCGGCAGGTAGCCCGCTGGTTTACGGCTGGCCTCAACTGCGAGCAGGGATTTCCCCCCTGTGGCCGGTGCGCTTCGTGCCGGCTAGAACCGCACCCGGACTACCTGGAAGTTGCACCTGAACAAGAGACCAAAACCGGCCGCAAAGCCCGCTTACCACAGATTCGCCTCGAGCAAATTGCCCCGCGCCAGGATGCCGAAGAACAAAGCCTGCTGGACTGGATTTCCACCTATCCTCGCTTCAAGGCCAAGGTGGCGGTGGTGGATGGCGCGCACTTTTTAGGAGAAGCTGCCGCCAACGCCCTGCTAAAGGTTCTGGAAGAACCACCGTCCTTCGCCCGAATCATCCTGATTGCCCCCAGCCGTGAGCTGGTGCTGCCCACGTTGGTGAGCCGCAGCCTCGAGGTCGGCTTCACACCAGTACCCGAGGCCCTTTTGCAGACCCTAAGCACCGATCCCGAGGTTCTAGCTTTTGCCCAGGGTGCTCCTGGCAGGGTGCGCTGGGCTTTGCAACACCCCGCCGAGTTCGACAGGCTGGTCAGCCGCACCCAGGGCGTGCTGGAGGCCTTGCAAGCCGGCCCTGCCCAGACCCTCGAGGCCCTCCGGCTGCTTGCTGAAGTAGAAGAAGCCCTCCCGTACCTGGGGCGACGCCTGGGGCAGCTCTTTTCGGTCGAGAACCCCGCCTACAAAGCGGCCCTCGAGGCCCTTGCCCGCGCACAGGACGCACACTCGGCTTACGTCAGCGAAGACCTGGTTCAAACCTGGCTGGCCCTCAAACTCTCACAGCTCTAGATTTCCCGGGGCATTTTGCCTTAGGCTAAGTACGGATTGTGCGCTCTTTGCAGTCCGCAGTATGGCAATTTATGGGCCATTTTCAGTCTCAGGGCCCTTTTGAGGAGGTTTACATGGAATGCGTAGGCGTGCGATTTGCGCACGGCCCCAAAATTTACGATTACCGCTTCAGCAACCAGGCCCCACCCTTGGGTAGCTGGGTGGTGGTAAAAACCGCACGCGGGCTCGAGCTAGCAAAAGTGCGCACCGAGCCCCATCTGGGCCATGCTGTGGGCGAAATTGTTCGCATCGCGACCCCAGCAGACCTGGAACAACACAGCAAGCTCAAGAACCGGGCCGAGGAAGTCCACTGGTGGCTCAAAGCCCGCTTGCGCCGGGAAGGTGTAAGGGCCAAGGTTCTGGGCTGCGAGTTCACCCTGGACGGCAATCATATCTCGGTGCAATACTCCGCCGAAGAGCGCATTGACCTGCGGCGCTGGGTTAATGAACTCAACAAGCTGGCCGGGGCTCGAGTGGAGTTCGTTGCGCTGGGCCCCCGCGACCAGACCGCCTACCTGGGCACCCTGGGGGCCTGCGGCATGGAGTCGTGCTGCTCAAAATGGCTCCAGGATTTTGCCCAGGTCTCCATCAAGATGGCCCGCGATCAGCAGCTTCCGCTCTCACCCGAAAAAATCTCAGGCCCCTGTGGACGCCTGCTCTGCTGCTTGCAGTACGAACACGAGCAGTACCAGGAGCTGCTGGCCGAGCTGCCCCGCAAAAACAGCAAAGCCTGTAGCCTCCAGGGCACCTGTGGCAAGGTTGCCAAGCTTAACCCCCTGGCCGGAACGGTGGAACTGCTTACCGAGGAGGGCAGTACCGTAACGGTACACAAAAGTGAGCTCCGATGGGATTAAAGCGCTCTTCACAAATATTGAGCCGCCCACAACTTGATTGCTTTGTCCTGCGCAGCACAGTTGCCTCCCGGATGGGAGGTAACGTCTTTGAAGGGTGCGATAAGAGCCGGATAAAGCCGTGAGGGGTACCTGGTGCTGAGCATCGGACAGGTTCTCACCCGTAGTTTTAGGCTACTGGCACAGCACCCCATTGGCATTGTCTGGTTGCTGATTCAAGCCCTCCTGGTCAGTATTTTTACCCTTGGCATCATGGCTGGACCCATGCAGGTAGGTGTCTATACCGTCCTGGTTCACTATGCCCGCACCGGCGCATGGAACCCCGAAGCCCTCTGGGGCAACACCACAAGGCACAACATAGTGGCCGGCATTGTGTTTGTAGCCAGTGCCCTGGCGGCGTTTGTGGCGGGCCTACCGGTTGCGGTGCCAGACCCCCTGCTGGCCTCGTTGCTAAGCTATCTGGGTCTGGTCGCCATCAACCTGCTGTGGTTTTACACCTTCCAGATTATGGCCGACGACGACCAGACCTGGCCCAGAGCCATCCGCAAAGGTTGGGACTTAATGCAACAGGGAGGACTGGGCAGCCATCTCCTGCTTATCGCCATCCTGGAATTGCTCATCCTGGTGTCCACGCTATCCACTTGGATACCTTTCCAGGTCGTGGTGTACCTGCTCCTGCTGGGTTTCTCCACAGTGGCCCGTGCGGTGGCCTACGTGCAGCTGGTGCCCCGGCGGGCGTTTGAGCCCTGAGCACCAGCCCACATACACACAAAAGCAGCTCTTATACCAGATTCGGTTAGTTCGTCGCCGAACGGTGACGAACTAACCCGACCGAAGGGATACGCTTTCTTCGCCGAGCGCAGCGAGGGGTGTGCTCTAGGATTCAAAAAGATAGCCTCTAAGCGCTTTTTGTTTGAAGATTATCTTTTTGAATCCGGTATTACTTATCGTATGGCTTGCCCACAGCTGCCGGTGGCCGGCTGCGGCCGATGAAGCCTGCCAGCACCAGCATCGTCAGGACAAACGGCAAGGCCTGTACGATGGTCGCGGGCAGAATATCGCCACCCTGAAGCTGGATGGCCAGGGCCTGGGCGAAGCCAAAGAGCAAAGTAGCCCCCAGCACACCCAGCGGATGCCACTTGCCGAAGATGAGCGCCGCCAGGGCAATAAAGCCCGCCCCTGCGCTCATGGCCCGGATAAACTGGTTCAGGAAGCCAATCGAGAGGTAGGCCCCGGCGATGCCCGCCAGCATGCCCGACAAAATAACTGCCGTGTAGCGCATGCGAATCACGTTCACGCCCATGGTCTCGGCTGCCTGGGGATGTTCACCCACAGCCCGCAGGCGCAAACCCCAGGGGGTTTTGAACAGCACCCACCACACCACCGGCACCAGCAAGAAAGCAATCAGTACAAGTATGGATACTTCGCCGCTACCGAAGGATATCAGCGGGAGACGATTCTTAACTTCTTGCGAAGTGGAGGTGTTGTTGTAGAGCACCTGCAAGACAATCGAGGGCGCCCCCAGGGCCGCGATGTTTATGGCCGTACCCGAGACAATCTGGTCGGCGCGGTACTTGATCGTGGCGATGGCGTGAATCAAGCCCACCAGACCCCCCACAATGGCCCCAACCAAAAGGCCCACCCAGGGAATCCAGAAGGCCTCGAGGCCCCCGGTCGCCACCTCGATTCGGTTTACGGTAATGGCAGCGGCCGCCGCACCGAACAAAATCATGCCCTCGAGGGCGATGTTAACCACCCCGCTACGCTCGGAAAACAAGCCGCCCAGCGCGGTCAGTAGCAGTGGCGTGGCCTGGCGCAAGGTCGAAAAAAAGAGCGCGATAACGATTTCCATAGACTAATCTCCTGCCACCGTCGCAGACTTGGCCTGACGGGCCTCTTGCTCAGCTTTGGCTTCGCTCTCGACCTGGGCTGCCCGCAAGGGGTCTGTAAAGTAGCGCGGCAAAAAGCCACCCACCGCTATGAACAAAATTATGAGCGCCTGCAAGACCTGGATAATCTGGTTGCTGATACCCAGCTGGGCGTTGAGGGAGACCCCTCCCGCCAGAAGCACCCCAAACAATGTGGCAGAAAGAAAAATACCCAGGGGCATGTTCTGACCCATCAAGGCCACCGCAATCCCATCGAAGCCCACGCTCGAGGGGATGGCAGTTTTGAGGCGATATGTACCGTCCATACCAGCCCCCAGCACGTAGTGGGTAGCAGCCAAACCCGCCAGAGCACCCGAGATGATCATGGTCAGGATTATCTTCCGCCTTAAGTTAACCCCCGCATATTCTGCGGCCTTGGGCGCCAGGCCGGTTGCCCGCAGCTCGTAGCCCCCCGCAGTACGAAAGAGGTAAAAGTTATAAAAGAGCAGGGCCAGAACGGCAATCAGGAAAGAGCCATTCAGGAGCTGCGAGGACAGGGCCGAGCTGATGGTCACAGGAATACCCGGCAACACCTGCCCCACCACATACCCCGCCACCAAAGCCACAAGGGCTGCCAGGAGCCGCTTACCAAGCTCGAGTCGCCGGGTGGCGTAATACACAGTGAGGGCAGCCACCACCGCAAGCGGCAGGGCCCAGGAAAAAGTGCTGTTGGGGGCGAAGATATTAATCATTAGGGGGATACGCCCACCCTCCTGAATCTCCTCGCTGCGGCCCTCGAAACCTTCGGCTTTGAAGGGTAGCCGCACCTTGTTACCAAAAAAACTGTACTCGTTGGCCGCCAACATAAACAGCAACACCGAAGCTGCGATGTAGTTCATCATGATGGTGTTGATGACCTCGTTGGCGCCAAAGCGGGCCTTGAGCCAGCCCACAATGCCGCCCCACAAAGCCCCACCCAGGGCCGCAGCCACAATGGCAGCCGGCAGCAGCAACCAGCCCGGTAGGGGCAGATACACCCCGGCCAGCATGGCAAAAAGCGCCCCAATGGTGAGCTGGCCGGGAGCCCCGATGTTAAAAAGTCCCGCCCGAAAGCCAAAGGCCACAGCCAGGCCGGTGAAGATCAGCGGGGTGGCAAAAGCCAGGCTGTTAAAGATGCCCGGCAAGGTCAGGATGGGGCTAAACAAAATTTGAAAGGTATAGGTGACCAGGTCGAGCTTTCCCGCGATCAGCTCGCGCAGCCCCAGACCCTCAACCCCCTGGGTGCCAAGCCCAGGCCGCAGGATGGCCACCACCACGGCACCCACCACCACGGCCAGCAGAAGCGAAACCACCGGAACCACCACCCCGCGCAGGCGCACCAAAAAGGCCAGCCCGCCCGGTAGTTGCATGCGGGCCACCAGCAAAAGCGTCAGGGAGTAAAACAACCCGGCATAGGCCCCCAGCGAAAGGGCGAAACGACGCAGCGGCGGACGCCGCGCCCCCGCCGCCAGGGCTGCATCGTTCACGGCAGTGATGGCTTGATAAAACAAAGCGGCCTCGAGGGCAAACAAAGCCAGCCCCACCCCCCCCAGAATGTAGAGAACCCTGGCGCGGGTTTCGGGGTTGGGCAAAAACACAGCCACACTAGCCGCCAAAAGCAGCGAGACCCATATCCCAAAAAACAACCCTAGCCAATCAAAGCGCAACCCCTCTGGCAGTGTAAGGCCTTTGGGGTTCATGGTCCCTAGCGGGTTGAGCAAGTAGCCAGTGCCATCAAACTCCCGCATAGGTACAGCCCAGGGGGACAGCATCATCAGCGCAAGCGCGATCACCCCCACAATTAAAAACAGGTACCTACCCATAAGTTCCTCAGAGCGGATTCTACACTGCAAAGCCATTTTGCGTAGCACGAACTCATTGAAGGCGCGAGCTTCTTGAGCTCAAAAACTACGGGAATTTCTACAATTATCTACCGATGCGGTGATAAACTTGTCAGGTGCAAGATTCGACGGAAGGCAAAGCCAAGGTCGTTCAGCAAATGTTTTCGGAAATAGCCCCACGCTACGACTTTCTGAACAGGGTGCTGTCTGCAGGTGTGGATCGCGTCTGGCGGTTGGCCGCAGTCAAGGCAGCTCTGGAGATAAGACCGGCCCGCATCCTCGACCTGGCCACCGGTACTGGCGACATCGCCCTATTGCTAAAAAAGGTTGCGCCCGAGGTAGAGGTTATCGGGGGCGACTTTGCTCTGCCCATGCTCGAGCTGGCCCGCCAAAAAGCCCAGCGAGCCGGCCTTGCCATCTCCTTTGTTGAAGCAGACGCCCTCCAACTGCCTTTCCCCGATGATCATTTCGATGCCGTAACCATTGCCTTTGGCTTTCGCAACTTTGCCGATTACAAAAAAGCACTGGCCGAGCTGTATCGGGTGCTTGCGCCAGGCGGGCGGCTATGTATTTTGGAGTTTCCTCCCCCGCCCCGTGGCGGCTTGGGTGCGCTATACCGCTTTTACTTCACCCGCATCCTGCCCTTAATTGGGGGGCTCATTTCGGGCAACGCTTCAGCCTATCGTTACCTACCCGATTCCGTGGAGCGCTTCCCAGATCCCCCAACCCTTGCTACCATGATGGCTCTGGCCGGTTTTAACACCCGCTACCAGCTTTTCACCGGCGGTATTACTGCCCTTCATATTGGCGACAAGCCTGCCCCCGCTAAGCCCACCCCGGCTGTTCGCACTGGAGAGTTTTACCCCGATGAACCATCCTGACCTGGCTTTTGAAATTGACCCACAGCGGCTGCTGCTGGAAGGCATGGAAACCGGCGCCCTGCCAGACCTGAAGCCGCTCGAGCTTGCACGTGAGTACGCCCAGGAGCTGGCCCAGGGGAGCGGAGGGGAAAACGAAATAGTGCGGTGGTGGCACAGCCCGGGCGGTTTTTACTACGAGTTCAAACAGTTTCCTGCTGCCTTTTATGGCCGCTCAGGTCTGGTTCAGGGTCAGTACCTGACACCCCAAGAAGCCCAGGTGCTGGTGTGGGATGCCCTGACTCGAGCCGACAAAGACCAGGCCGACCTCACCCTTTTTTACACCGCCAACCTCATGCAAAGCGACCAGGACTTTTTCATGGTCTATACCCTGGGTCAGATGCGTATCGAGCGGGGCGAAGCCCGCTACGCCCTCCCGCTGTTCATGCGCTTGAAGCTGCCGCAATACCTGCTGGTACTGTTCCGCAGCAATGACGAGTACCTGGTTTTCAAACTCCCGCAAGGGCAGCCTGTTTTATTGCAAATCCGCGCTTAGCACGCCCCCTCACTTCGCTCAGCGAAAGAGCCTCGCCCACGGGTGATATGAACCCCGCCTGAATCGTTCCGTTGGGGATTGTTGGAGCATCATCGTTTTTCAAGCTGTTGCCACCCGCGCTTCAGGCGGGGGCCCCAGAAAAAGAACAAATCAAATAAATTCCTTATGAGTAGACGCTTGAGCGGTGTCTGTTCACCCAAATTCGGTATTGCTGTGCAGGTACGGTTCATGATAGCAACCATCCCCTAAAACAAAAGGCAGGGGCCTATGCCCCTGCCTTTGGCCCAACTGGCCTTGCTTATCGCATCCTCGAGAGCGGCAAATGTGCCGTGCAGGACAAAGCAATCAAGTTGTGAGCGCTCTAGTGGCTGTGCTCTTTAGCGCTGTGCGCGTGGCCGTGCTCGAGCTCTTCCGGCGTTGCAGGCCGAACGGCTGTAAGGGTCACGTCGAAGTCGAGGGTCTCACCTGCCAGGGCATGGTTGAAATCAATGGTTACCTCGTTATCGTCCACGCTCAACACCGTAAAGGGCATGGGGTTGCCCTGGGGGTCTTCGGCGTAGAACATGGCCCCTTCCGCCAGCTCGGCATCTGCCGGAAAGGCTGCCCGATCCACGACCTGTACACCTTCTGGATCGTAAAGGCCGTAGCCCTTTTCGGGGGGTACAGAAACAACAACCCGATCGCCGGCTGACTTGCCCTCGAGGGCTTCCTCCAGACCCGCCACAATGTTGCGATGACCGTGCAGATAATCCAGCTCACCCTGGTCAATCAGCTCGTTCTCGACTTGCAGGGTATAACGAATGGTAACCACATTTCCTTTGCTTGCCGTCATAAAGGCTCCTCTCCATTCACAGAAACCATTCTTCGTTTCCGCGAGACAACCGAGTATAAAACATTCAGATGAAACAATCGTAAACCAAATCGGATCCCACCCGTAACCCCATGCCCTATGCTTAGGTCATGAACGTGGAAGACGTAATCGGAAAGACGCCGGTGGTTCGCCTCAAACGCCTGGTAGAGCCTGGCATGGCGGAAGTTTGGGTGAAGCTCGAGGGCAACAACCCCGGCGGCTCCATCAAAGACCGCACCGCCTGGTATCTGATCAAAGACGCCGAAGAGCGCGGCATCCTGAAGCCGGGCTCGGGGCAGCTCATTGTGGAGCCCACCAGCGGTAACACCGGCATCGGCCTGGCCATGGTAGCGGCCAGTCGGGGCTACAAGCTCATTCTGACCATGCCGGCTCAGATGTCGGAAGAACGCAAGCGCATCCTCAAAGCCTATGGGGCCGAGCTGGTGCTAACCGACCCCAGCCGCCGGATGCTGGCCGCCATTGAGGAGGCCAACCGCATCGTGGCCGAGCAGGGGGCCTTCATGCCCAACCAGTTCGACAACCCCGCCAACCCCAGGGCCCACTACGAGACCACCGGCCCCGAAATTTTCCAGCAGATGGAGGGTCGGCTGGATGCCTTCGTGTATGGCTCGGGTACAGGGGGCACCATTATGGGGGTAGGCAAGTACCTGCGCGAGCGGCTGCCCAACATCCAGATCATCGCCTGCGAACCCCGCCGCAGCAATGTGCTTTCGGGCGGCCAGATGGGCTCGCATCAGTTTCAGGGCATGGGGCCTGGCTTTATCCCGCCCAACCTGGATGTGAAGATGCTGGACCAGGTAATTCAGGTGCTGGAGGAAGACGCTTTCCCCCTGGCTAAGCCGCTGGCCCGCCAGGAAGGTCTTTTTGTGGGGATGAGTGCCTGCGGGATGATCTGGGCTGCCCTGCAGGTCGCCCGGAAACTTGGGCCCGGCAAAAGGGTACTGACCATCGCCTGCGACTCGGGCATGAAATACCTCTCAACGCCCCTCTTTGCAGACGCAGAGGGCGGTGTCTAGTCCAGGGGGGTGTGGGCTTCACCGGGCAGCAGGATGTGGCTGCGGAAAGGTGCATTCAAGCTTTGATTTGCGCTGGATGCAGGCTACACTGGCTGTTAGATGGCCAGGGCTTCTATTCAATATCGCTGTATCGAGTGCGGGTACAAATCGGTAAAGGAGCTTGGGCGCTGCCCAAACTGTGGGGCCTGGGACAGTTTTAAGGAAGAAGCACCCCCGCCCAAGCCCGGCGCGGCCCCAGGTAAGGCCGGGCTGTCGCGGCCCCTGCCCAACCCGGCTGCGCTGACCCGCCTGGCGGATGTGTCTGAGGGTGGGGAGGTTCGCTTCTCGAGCCGCATGGGAGAACTTGACCGGGTGCTGGGTGGGGGGTTCGTGCCGGGCGAGGTGCTCCTGTTGGGCGGTGAGCCAGGGGTGGGCAAAAGCACCCTTTTGCTGCAGGTCGCACAAAAGATGCTGGAAATGGGCAAGCGGGTGGTTTACCTGGCCGGAGAGGAGTCGCCCGGCCAGATTCGCCTGAGGGCCAGGCGGCTGGGAATATCGGGGGAGCTCGAGCTGCTGCGGGAAACTGGACTGGATGCTATGCTCGCCACCCTCGAGGCCGCCCCACCCGACTTCCTGGTGGTGGACTCCATTCAAACCATCGAAACCACCGCCTCCCCGGGTTCGCTGGTGGCGGTTCGCGACGCCACCGCGGCCCTGACCCGCTTTGCCAAACACCACCAGGTAACCACCGTGCTGGTCGGACACGTCACCAAAGAGGGCATCGTGGCCGGGCCCAAGGTAATTGAGCACGTGGTGGACGCCACACTATACCTGGAGACGGCCGGCAACTTCAGGGTTTTGCGCTCCAGCAAAAACCGCTTCGGGCCGGTGGGCGAAATGGGCGTCTTTACCATGATTCATGAGGGCATGGAGGAAGTCGCCAACCCCTCGGCAGCCTTTCTGGCCGAGCGTCCGGTGGGCGCTCCGGGTTCGGTGGTGGCCCTGAGCCTCTCGGGCGAGCGGGCGCTGGCCCTGGAAGTACAAGCCCTGGCCGCCCGCACACCCTTTCCGGCTCCCCGCCGGGTTTCACAAGGCCTGGACAGCCGCCGGGTAGACGTGGTGCTGGCGGTGTTGGAGCGCAGGCTCAACCTGCCTTTGGGAAACCTGGACATCTACGTCAATCTGGCCGGTGGTCTGCGGGTCTTCGACCCAGGGCTGGATTTGGCTGTGGGCCTGGCAGTGTATTCTGCTGTGGTAGGCCGTCCACTTCCCCCCGATGTGGCGGTGGTGGGCGAGGTGGGATTGGCTGGGGAGTTGCGCAGCGTGGAGGGCCTCGAGCGTCGTCTACGCGAAGGTCAGCGGGCGGGCTTTAAAGAGCTGGTACATCCGCCCCATTTCAAAAGCCTGGAGGCTGCGGTAAGCAAGTTTCTATGAGTATGGCGCGCTGGATTTTGTACGCACTGTTTGCCTATTTGGGCTACCAGGCAGGGGTGTGGCTCGAGGTCAACAACCTCATCGGAAGCAGCCCGCTGGGTAGCCTGACCAGCTTGAACCGCCTGTACCTGGGGGTGGTGGGCCTTCTGGTGGGTTTTTTGCTCATACCCCGCCTGACAGACTGGGCCCAGCAGCGCTGGGAGCACACCCAGGCCTGGTTGAAGCGCCTCCCACCCGAGATTCCCGTTGCCATCACGGTGGCTTCAGGTCTGGGGCTTCTCTTGGCGGTGCTGCTCACCAACCTGTTGAACCAGATTCCGGGCTTTTCCGCCATTCACTCGCTGATTATTGCTGCGGTGCTGGTCAGCTCACTTTCGGCTTTTGCCATTGTCAATCGGGAGTATTTCCGGCTGGCCCGCCCGTCCGCCCACCCGCCCAAGATCCGAGGGGGCAAGGTACTCGATACCTCGGTGCTGATCGATGGGCGCATCGGGGATGTGGCCGAGATGGGATTCCTGGAGGGCCCGCTGTTTGTACCTCGGCAGGTGTTGCGCGAACTTCAGCAATTTGCCGACTCCGCCGAGGCCCAGAAACGCGCCAAGGGCCGCCGGGGCCTAGACACCCTCGAGCGCCTCAAGCTTAGTGTGGGGCTCGAGGTGCTCGATAGCACCGAGACCGATGAACCCGTGGACGACCAGATTCTGGCCGAAGCCAAAAGGCTGGGCGCAGCCCTAGTCACCAACGACCATGCCCTGGCCCAGCTTTCCCGCATCTACGGGGTCAAGACGCTCTCGGTGCAGGCGTTGGCCTCGGCCCTGCGGGCCCCCCTGCAGCAAGGCGACACCCTGAACATCACCATCGTGAAGGAGGGCAAGGAACCCGGCCAGGGGGTGGGCTACCTGGAGGATGGCACCATGGTGGTGGTGGACGATGCCATTCCATTTCGCGGCAAGGAAGTGGGGGTAGTTATCACCCAGTCCATTCAAACCCAGGTCGGTCGGCTGCTGTTTGGCAAGCTCCAAACCGAGGACAATGCGCGTCCTGACCCCAAAGCCCAGCGGCAGTAAAAGACCTAGCCAACACCCTCCCCACACCGCGCAAGCGCTTCCAGCGCCATGCAGGGTCGGTGCTTTTACGGGTTCAGGATAAACTGTAGTCAATGCCCTACCGCGTACCCAAAAGCCGACTTCTCCCGCCCCGCACCGCGCGGGAGGTGGAGCGGCTGCGGCTGCTGGAGCGCCTGCGGCAAGGGTTTGCGAAAAGTCCAGTGCTGGTGCTGGCTGCCGGAGCCGGGTATGGCAAGTCCACCCTGCTCTCGAGCCTCCCCGCCCTCTGGCTCACCCTGGGCGAAGACTGCTCCGACCCGGTGGTTCTGGGCTGGCATCTGGTCGAGGTCTATCGGCCCCGGCTGGGCGATGCGCTGGAAGGGGTGGCAGCGGCGCTCGAGCGCGGGGCCTGGGCCGTAGCCGGCGAGCTTATGCTCGAGTGCCTGAGCGACCAACCAGGACATATCCTGGTAATGGATGAAGCCCAGCGGGCCGCAAGCCGCCAGGCCGTGGCCCTACTACGAACCCTGGCCCAGGTGCCGGGCTTGCACATGGCCCTGCTAACCCGCCGGGCCGCGCCCTGGGAGGTGCTGGGACAGGTGCTGGACGAAAGCGAGCTGGCCTTTGACCCCGCCGAGTCTTTGCAGCTGGGCCAATATATCGCCCCCGAGCTGAGCGCTTTCGAGGTCGAGCAGGCCCACAGCCTGGTACGCGGCTGGCCGCTGGGGCTGCGGCTTTTGTTGCGGGCCATGCAGCGGGGCGCCAAACCCGAGGAGGCTTTCTACGCCCATCCCGACCCGGCTGGCCTGCTGGTTTATTTGCTGCCCGCCCTGCCTGAGGAAGTGCTTAAGCTGGCCGCAAAGGCCAGTGTGCTGGGCGAGGTGGGACCCGAGGAGGCTGCCTGGGTAGGAGGGCTCGAGGCCCTGCAACCCTATGCCCCAGACCTGCTGCTGGAGCACGTGGGGGGGCGCACCCGTTTTCACCCCCTGGTGCGGGCAGCCCTGATGAGTCTGCTTGAGCCCGATGAGGTGCGCAAGCTGCTGGCAAAAGCCGCAGAGCTGGCCCTGGAGCGGGGAGAAGAGGTGCAGGCAGCGGGATACCTCCTGGAAGCCGGGCGGCTGGGCCACGCCGCCGACCTGCTGCAAAGGCAGGGGGAGGCCTGGCTGGCTCGAGGACTTACCTACACTGTGCTGGCGCTGCTCGAGCGCCTTCCCGAAACCCTGCGCGCCACCCGTCCCACTTTGCGTTTTTTGCACGGAGAGGCCTTGCGGCAGGCCGGACGTTACACCGAGGCCGAAGCCGTGTACCAGCAGGCGCTGCAGGCGGGTGTAGAGCAGGCCCTGCTGGGCTTATCAAGGCTTTATCTGGACACCGTAGAGCCAGCCAAAGCCCAGGGTTATCTGCTGGCCGCTCGAGTGCGCTTTCCCAGCGAGGTCGAAGGCCTTTGGGCCGAAAATCTGCTCAACTCCGGGCGGGTAGAAGAGGCCCAGGCCCTCGGCCTGCAAGGCCCCCGGGTCTGGCTGCGCAGCGGCCAGCCCGAGCGAGCCCTGGCCGAGCTACGCCGCTGGGAAAAGGGCTCCACCGCCCGCGCGCCACAGAACCACCGCGAGGGAACCTTGCTGCTAGCACTTCTGGAGGCGATTGCGGGCGATGCCAGGGCTGCCGAACAAGCCGCCCATCGGGGCCGCCGCGAAGGCGAGACCCTGGGCAGCCCGTTCGTGGTAGCGCTGGCCGAAGCCCGGCTCGGACACGCGCTGTTGGCGCAAAACCGCTGGAGCGAGGCCGCCGAAGCCTATCAGCGGGCGCTTTCGCTCTCACATGGAGGGCCGGCCCGCCTGCAGGTGGAACCCCTGGGCGGGCGGGCTGCGCTCGGCGAGGCCCGGGCCTTTGAGGAGATGGTGCGGCAGGCCCGTGAGGCCGGGGATGCCTGGGTCGAGGCCTTCATGACCCTGGTTGCGGCCCAGGCCCACCTGCGGCGGGGGCAGCCCTTTAGCCTGCCTGCACTGCCAGGGCTGGAAGACCCCTTTTTGCGAGCCCTGGCTGACAACTATCCCTGGCAGGCCGACCAGGAAGGCTTGTTGCTACGCTACCCCTTCCTGAGCCAACCCACCCTCTTTGCCCCGCCGCTTCACCGCAGCCGCAGGCTCTTGTGGGAGGCTGGCCGGCTCTCGCTGCCCTATCATCCGGGGGTTGCGGTAGAGATACGGGCCCTGGGCGGCCTCGAGGTCTGGGTGAACCACCAGGAGGTACGGTTCAAACGGGAAAAGGCCCGGATATTGCTCGGCCTACTTTTGCTGCGTGAATGGAGCAAGGAAGCCCTGCTCGAGGCCCTGCAGGTTTCCGACGGGGAGTTTCGCGTGCTGTGGTCGGAGCTCTTGGGGGCCCTGGAGCCGGGCCGTCCGCCCCGGGCTCAGGGCTACTTCCTCAAGCCCTACGCCCTGAACCGGGTGCCCGAGCTGTGGGTAGACCTCTGGCACACAGACCAGGAAGGACAGCCCCCCTTCGAGGGGCTGGATCACCCCGAGTTCGAGTACTACCAGGCCGCCTGGCTGCAAGGGTTAGTAAAGCGCTACCGCCACAGCGAGGCCCCAGCCGACTGGCTCCGGGGGCTCAGGCTGGAGCCCTTGGACGAAGAGCTTTACCTAAGGCTTTTGAAAACGGAGCTGGCTTCCGAGGCCCGTCTGCTTCGGCAAACAGCCTTACGGGAGCTCGAGCTCGAGGCCTAGGTGTCTCCATCAAATCCTTCAAATACGCCCAATTTTGGTTCTTTGCAAAAGGCTTCATCGTACCAATCAGGAAAAAAGCTGTTTCGAACGTATTTTTTGCCCCAGGGAGTGGCAGCAAAAACAGCCAAGGCTGCAATAAAGTTCACGCTTCTAAGCCACCTTGCTTCTAACCTCGAGCCGTGGTTCGCTCTGCGCTCATTGCCCTGGTAACCATTGTGGTGTTTTCGGTCTTCCTGTCCACACGCCCCATTCCAAGCCCAGCTATACCCAACCGGGGGGTTAAGTTGGAAAATGTCCAGCTTACCCTTTACCCCGAGCAAGATCCCAAAGCCCGCTGGGAGTTCAGAGCGAGCCAGGTCGAACAAGACCCCGGCACCCGTGAGGCCAAAGTAACCGGCCTGCAATCGGGAAGGCGCTATGTCGAAGACCGGCTGGATATGCGGCTCGCCGCACCGGAGGTGGTCATAGATCGTAGCGATAACCTGCGGGTTCCCTATGCCAGGGTAGAGATTCTCAAAGGCTGCTACACCGTCGACCTGGGCAAGCCGGGCGAGGCGCCGGTTACGATAGACCAGCGCGAGGGCTTTCGTGCCCCAAGCGTCCACATCACCGCACCCAGCCTGGAAGTGCGGGGCAAGGACTTTAGAAGCGATTTTGGTATCGAGAACCCCAGTTGGCGCGACCCCATCGAGAAATTTATCTCTGGTGGGGAACAGCCGCCCTGTCCTATCGAAGGTGGTAGTTCATGAAACGTCTAGCATGGCTTCTTTTTCTACTAGCACTGGCAGTACTGGCCCAGAGCAAAGAACAGCGCATCATCACCATCGAAGCACCTGGTGGGCAACGCTCAGGCAACCTGCGCAACGGCCCCTGGGTCTACGAAGGCGGTAAACCGGGCGGGGTAATAGGTAGGGTAAAAGACCTCGAGATCAACGCCACCCGGGCCATCCTGGAAGCCCCCCAGGGCAAAACCATGCAGGAGGCCGAGGGTGAGCGGGTGGCCTCCTTCGAGGGTAGTGTGGTGGTCAAGCGCGACCGCATGACGGCCAGCGGCCCCAAGCTGGTCTACCGCGAGTCCAGTGGGCGCGGCACCCTCGAGGGCAACGCCCGTATGCGCCAGGAACCACGGGACAAAAACAGCGATCCGGTAGAGGTTACCGCCCCCGTCATGACCTTCGACGTTGACACCAATATCTCAAGCAGTGAAGGTGGCGTAACCCTCAAGAATGGCCGCCAGGAAGGGCGCTCGGAGACGGTGTACTACGAAGAAGACCGCGGCCTGGCGGTCTTTGGCGATGCCAAAGAAGTGGTGCTGCTGCGCAAGCGCGAGGGCAAGGGCGACCTGGTGATTCGGGCCAAAGAAATCCGCAGCCTGACCGACGAGAAGCGCCTGCTGGCCACCGGCGGGGTGACCCTGGTAGACGGTGACATCACCACCACCGGGGCCAGCCTGGTCTACAACGACAACACCGGCGAGGCCACCATTGTGGCGGGTCGGGTGGGCAACCAAAATGTACCGGCCCGCAGTGTGAACGCCAAGGAGCGGGCCACTTTGTCGGGCAACTCGCTTCTGCACAACGTCAACCGTTCGCAGGTGCGGGTGCTGGCCCAGGCACCCCGGCTGCCGGTAAACGACTTCCGCAAGCTGGGCGAGCAATAATAAGTGCCATGCGCTGGCCCTGGCTGGTCTCGGGACTGCTGTTGCTGGTGGCCATAGCCCAGCAGGAGCCCGAGCCCTCTTTCCAGACCACCGCCGAGATTGAGCGACGGGGTAAAAAGATTGTGGTGGTCAAAACCGGGCCGGACAACCCCCCGGCCATCATCGAGCTGCGCGACCTGTATGGCGGCATCATTACCGCGCTGGATAGCGAAAAGAAAACCCTCAGCCTGGGGGAGCAGCTTTTTGCGACCGATAAGCTGACCCGCTACTGGCACCAAGGTAAGCAGGTGCAGTTTGCCGACCTAAAGGTAGGACAACAGGTGCGCCTCGAGGCCGCCGAGCAAAACGACGGGAGCCTTAAGGCTTTCGAGGTTCGGATTGGGGAGAGCCGCGAAGGCCCCTCTTTGGTTCGCTCGCTTTTTGCCGACCCGCCGCCTTTTCGCGTGCAGATTACCTTTGGCGAGGATGCCCTGGCTTTTGGGGCCATCGCCCGCGTGGAGCAGATTCGTGGGGTAAACGATTATGTCTTCATGACCGGAGGCACCGCCCGCTACATCGAAGAAGAAGATCGCCTCGAGCTCGAGCTCAAGCCCGCGCCCAGGGCGGTGGAAGTACAGCAAGGCAAGAGCAAAGCCTGGGGCAGCCGCCTCGACTACGACAACGAAAGCGGCAATGCCTTGGTAGCCGGGCCAGTAGAGCTCGAGCGCGCGGGTGAAAAACCCCTTCAAGGCAGCGCCGAACGCATGGTTTATAACGTAGACGACGAGGCTCTTACCTTATTTGGCGCCATCCGACTGGTTCAGGATGGCCGCACCTCCACAGCCCAGGGTGCGCTTGTACGCGAAAAAGACCGCATCGCATTTCTGTACGGCAGCAAAGACAAGCCGGTGCGAAGCCAGAACAAAGATGGCTTCGTGGAGGGAACCAGGGTGCTGTACAACCTCGACACCGGCGATGTGGTGGTGCTCGAGGGGGTCAAGGGGGAGTTTCAAGACCCATAGGCTGGCGCTGTTCAGCCCTCTTTATAAGTGGGACTGTAGCATGCTCTCCGAAGACCGCTCTAGTCTTTAATCCCCGCCATCAGGAGCCCCAGCTTTTCCTCGGTGGCCTCACTGGCTTTCAGCTCGCCCATGATGCGGCCCTCGAACATCACCAGAATGCGGTCGGCGAGCGAACGCACCTCGTTAAGGTCGGCTGATACCAGCAAGACCGCCATGCCGGCATCCCGCGCTTTTACAATTTTTTCGTGAATGAACTCGATGGCCCCAATGTCCACCCCACGGGTGGGCTGGGCCGCTACCAGCACCCTTGGGTTGCGGCTCAACTCACGCCCCACAATGATTTTCTGGGCATTGCCACCCGAGTAACGACGGGCCACCAGTTCGGTGCTGCGGGGCCGCACGTCAAATTGCTCCACAATTTCACGAGCCGAAGCCTCGATATGGTCGGCATTTAGAAAGCCCAGGAAGCCCGCATTGGGGCTTTTGTAGTGGTCGCCCAGGATCAGGTTCTCGCGGGTGGTAAAGTCCAGTACCAGCCCGCGCGTATTGCGGTCTTCAGGGATGTGCGAAACACCCCACTCACGCACCGTCCGGGCACTGGGTTTGAGGCTTTGACCGTCGTACTCGATGAGACCTTGGTAAGGCCGCAAGCCAGTAATGGCCTCCACCAGCTCGGTTTGCCCGTTGCCCTCAACCCCCGCAATACCCACAATCTCACCCGCCCGCACCTCAAAGGATACGCTGTCCAGCCGGTGCTTTTTATCCTTCCCAGGAATTGAGAGGTTGGAAACTTTGAGCAGCGCCGGGCCTGGCTTGGCCTGGTCCTTATCCACCGAGAGAATTACCTCGCGCCCCACCATCATCCGGGCGAGCTCGGCCACGTTGGTCTCGGGGGTGTTGACCGTACCCACCACCTTGCCGTCACGGATCACCGTAACCCGATCCGAGAGCTTGATCACCTCGGCCAGCTTGTGGCTGATAAAAATGACCGCGTTGCCCTGATCCACAAACCGCCGCAAGAAGTCGAACAGCTCGTCGGCTTCCTGGGGCGTGAGGACGGCAGTTGGTTCGTCCAGAATTAGGATTTTGGCCTTGCGGTAGAGGGCCTTGAGGATTTCCACCCGCTGCTGCAAGCCTACCGGAAGCTCCTCTACCGGGGTATCGAGGGGCAGGTCGAACTCGAGGTCTTTCATCAGGGCCTCTACATCGCTGCGGGCCTGAGCCAGGTTGAGCTGGGCCCCCTGGGTGGGTTCTGAGCCCAAAATTACGTTCTCCAGCACAGTAAATGGGTCTACCAGCATGAAGTGCTGGTGCACCATCCCGATGCCCCGTGCAATGGCATCGCCCGGTTCGCTGATGTTTACTTTCTGGCCGCCAACCCATATCTCGCCCTGGTCTGGCTTAACCAGGCCGTAGACAATCTTCATTAGGGTGGACTTGCCCGCCCCGTTCTCCCCTACTACCGCCAGCACCTCGCCCCAGCGAACATCCAGAGAAATGCGATCATTGGCCAGCACCAGGGGATAGCGCTTGGTGATGCGCTTTAGCTCGAGGGCCACCGTACCCTTGACGTGCGTTTTGGAGGCGGAAAGCGAATCGCTCATGCCCACAATCATACAAGCAAGAAGGCCGCCCAACGCCAGGCGATACCATCTCCGAGCAAAAAAACGCCCAGGGCAAAAACCCTGAGCGCTCGAGGTAAAAATCTACTAACGCTTGCTGGGCACCTTAATGGCGCCAGAGATGATCTGGCTGCGCAAAACCGCCAGACGGTTGACCACAGCCTGAGGAATCAGGGCCTTGTTGTACTCATCAAGGGCATAGCCTACGCCATTGTTGTTCAGGCCAAACTCCTTGACGCCGCCTTTAAAGGTACCTTCCTTAACCGACTTAATCACGTCGTAGGTGGCCACGTCCACCCGCTTGAGCATGGAGGTGAGCACGTGGTTCAGGGTGTTGGGGTTGTTGTCGGTGTCGCCCAGGTAGTTCTGGTTGGCGTCAACCCCAATCATGAACATGGGGCGGGTGGTGGCAGCCGGGCAGGACTGGTTGTAAGCGGCGTAGCGCGGCACGTTGGCGCCGTTGTTGGAGATGAAACGCACGCCAGAGGGCAGCTCGTTTTGCTTCAAGCAGCGCTGCTGTTTCACATAGTCCAGCACACCCAGGCCCGAAGCCCCCGCAGCGGCGTAGATGATATCGGCGCCCTGCTTGGCCTGAGCGGTGGCAATTTCCTTGGCTTTGCCGGGGTCGTTCCAGGCCGCGGGGGTGTTGCCTACGTAGTTGATGAGCACGCGGGGGTTGGCGATGTTGCGCTCGCGCATACCGGCAATGGCCCCAGCCCGGTAGCCTTGCTCAAACTTGTGGATCAGCGGGATGTCCATGCCGCCCACAAAGCCCACCACACCGGTGTTGGTCATGCGGCCCGCGATGTAGCCGACCAAGTAGCTGCCCTCGTGTTCGCGGAAAACCAGGCCCACGGCGTTGTCGCACTTGCCTTCGCAAGGAACCGAGTCAATAACCGCAAACTTGACGTTTTTGAACTCCTGGGCGTTTTTGGTAATCGAGGGTTCGTTGGCAAAGCCTACCCCCACGATCAGATCGAAGCCCTCCTCCGCAAAGCGGCGGATGCCCTGACCTACCTGACCGGGGTCGCCGGGCTCAAAGTCGAAGACCTTGACCCCGAGTTCCTTAGCCGCCCGCTGGGCCCCTTCAAAGGTGGACTGGTTGAAGCTGCGGTCGTTTTTACCACCTGCATCGAAAGCCATGCCCACGCGAATTTCCTGAGCGAGGCTCAAGCCTAGCGCGGTCGCTACGGCAACACCGAGCATTACGAGTTTCTTCATGCGATTCGCCTCCATTTAGCTTGTGGGTATCACAAGCGCTGAACTGGCTGTTAGCCTCAGGCATTATAGAACACAACGCGGGAAGCTTGAAAGGGGCTTGACAAAAGGAAGTAGCCTCTATAACGCCCTCTTTGCATGTACGGCACTACACCTGCCGCCTTCTACAAAAGCTTGCGGTGACAACCTGCGAGCAAGCCATGTAGTCGGTTTCCTCATCTGCAAAAAACCCGCCCCAGCACAGCAAAGGTGCCCGCTTCAACCGTCTATGAAGTGTGCGGTAAGCTGATAGCATCACGGTATGTCTACACCCAAGCAACGAATCCTGGAATTGCGTGAACAGATTCGCTATCACAACTACCGCTATTACGTGCTGGACAAACCCGAGATCTCCGATGCCGAGTTCGACCGCCTGATGCGTGAGCTGAGGGAGCTCGAGCAGGCCCACCCCGAGCTCATCACCCCCGATTCGCCCACGCAAACGGTGGGTAGCGCCATCCTCGAGACCCCCTTCACCCCGGTACCCCACCCCACCCGCATGTACTCGCTGGGCAATGCCTTTTCGCCTGCCGACATCGCCGACTTCGAAGCCAGCATCAACCGCCTGCTGGGCCGCGAGGAGGTACGGGTGTACGTGCTCGAGTACAAAATTGATGGACTTTCGGTCAACCTCATCTACGAAGCGGGGGTGTTCCGCCAGGGTCTGACCCGGGGCGACGGCCAGGTAGGCGAGGACGTCACCCCCAACCTGCTGGCCATCCCCGACATCCCAAGGCGGCTGGCAGAACCCCTCGACCTCGAGGTACGGGGTGAGATTTACCTGCCCATCCAAACCTTCCTGGAGCTCAACGCACGGCTCGAGGAAGAAGGCGAACCCCCTTTCAAAAACCCCCGCAACGCCGCGGCAGGTAGTTTGCGGCAAAAAGACCCCCGAATAAGCGCCCGCCGTGGCTTACGCGGCCTGTTCTATGGGGTGGGCCAGCCCACCAGCCTGGGGGTAGCCACCCAGCAGGAACTTTTGAAGAAACTTAGTCAGCTCGGTTTTTCGGTAGAACCCCACTATCGGCTGGTTGAGGGGGTGGCCGGGGTCGAGCAGGGCTACCAGGCCATGCTGGCCGAACGCAGAAAACTGCCCTTTGAGGCCGATGGCGTAACCGTCAAGCTAAACGACCTGGCCCTCTGGGACGAGCTGGGGTATACCGCCAAGACCCCCCGCTTCGCCATCGCCTACAAATTCCCCGCCGAAGAAAAGACTACCCGCGTGCTGCGGGTGGTCTTTCAGGTGGGGCGCACCGGGCGGGTTACACCAGTGGCCGAGCTCGAGCCCGTTTTTCTGGATGGCTCGACCGTGAGCCGGGTTACCCTGCACAACGAAAGCTACGTACAGGAGCTGGGCTTACGGATAGGCGATACGGTGCTGGTACACAAGTCCGGCGGGGTTATCCCCGAGGTTTTGCGGGTGGTAACCGAAGCCCCCAGGGGCCATGAGCCGGTGGAGTGGCCCAGCCACTGCCCGGAGTGTGGGGTAGAACTCCTACTCTCGGGCAAGATTCACCTCTGCCCCAACCCTTTGTGCCCGGCCAAGGCCTTTGAGTCCATACGGCACTTTGCCAGCCGCAGGGCCATGGACATCCAGGGGCTGGGCGAGAAGCTCATCGAGCAGCTTTTAGAGGCCGGTCTGGTGCGGGATGCCGCCGACTTATATCGGCTCAAGAAAGAAGATATTGCCGCGCTCGAGCGCAAAGCTGAAAAAAGCGCCCAGAACCTCATCGAGCAGATAGAGGCCAGCAAAAGCAGGGGCCTCGAGCGGCTGCTGTTTGCCCTGGGGATTCCCCAGGTGGGCGAAAGCACCGCCCGCGCCCTGGCCAAGCGCTTTGGACACCTGGATAACATCCTCAAGGCCACAGTTGAGGAGCTCGATGCCGTACCGGACATTGCCAAGACCACCGCTCAGTCCATCCACCAGGCCCTGTCCCGCCCCCAGATGCGCCATTTTATTGAGCGCTTGCGGGCCGCTGGGGTGGTGTTCGAGGCCAGGGAGAAGCAGCAAAGCCATGCCCTCGAGGGCCTTACCTTCGTGCTGACGGGTGAGCTTTCCCTACCCAGGGAGGAAGTGGCCCGGCGGCTCGAGGCCCACGGAGCTAAAATTTCCGGCTCTGTAAGCAAAAAAACCAGCTATGTGGTGGCTGGGCCGGGTGCGGGCTCCAAGCTGGCCAGGGCCAGGGAGCTGGGAATCCCCATTCTGGACGAGGCCGGGCTAGCCGAGTTGCTCGAACAAAAGCTGGGGCCGGGGGTGCTCCAGGCTGCACCAGGGCAACTATAAAGTGGTCTTCAGAATGGCCCGGCCCCAAGCAGCAGAACAGTCCTCCAAGACCGGATGATATGAACCCCGCCTGAATTGTTCCGTTAGGGAGAGGTTAGGGCACCATCTTTTTTCAGGCTGTTTCTACCCGCGCTTCAGGCGGGGGCCCCAGAAAAAGACCAAATCAAAGACATTTCTTATGACCTTGCCAGGAGGGTTTTGCTGTTTATCGCGCCGTCCAGCCCAGATCAATCACCTGGGCCGAGCCGGTAATCGCCCCGGCCCTGTCGGAGGCCAAGAATAGTGCGTACTCCGCGACTTCCTCCGGTTCGATCAAGCGCTTGATGGCCGCCGGGGCCAGCATCACCTTTTCGATCACCTCGGCTTCGGGGATGCCCAGGGTGCGGGCCTGGTCGGCAATTTGCGACTCCACCAGGGGGGTGCGTACGTAGGCCGGGCAGATGGCGTTGCAGGTGATGCCATATTCACCGACCTCGAGCGCCACGGTCTTGGTCAGGCCCAGCAGGCCATGCTTGGCCGAGATATAGGCCGATTTGTAGGGGCTCGCCACCAATCCGTGCAGCGAAGCGACGTTGATGATGCGGCCCCAGCGCCTTTGCTTCATGTCGGGCAGGGTGTACTTGATAAGCTGGAATGGGGCTGTAAGCAGCACCTGCAGCATCATGTTCCAGGTGTCTTCGGGGTATTCGTCCACCGGGTTGATGCGCTGTAGACCAGCGTTGTTGACCAGGATGTCTACCGGGCCAAGCTCGAGCGCCCTTTGAGCCAGCGCCCTAACCGAGCGCTGGTCGGAAAGGTCGGCCTGAATAAAAACCCCACCCAGGGCCTGAGCGAGCTCAGCGGCATTGGGCGCGAGGTCGTTGAGGATGAGGCGGGCCCCTTCACGGGCGAACACTTCGGCAATGGCTTTTCCAATGCCGCTACCGGCGCCGGTGATGAGGGCAGTTTTGTCTTTCAGTTGCATACCCTATATTACGTGCATCTAAGCCATATTTAGAGCGCCAAATAGGCCTTCTGTACGTCTTCGTTCTGGGCCAGGGTTGCCGCACTGCCCTGCAGAACCACCTTCCCGTGTTCCACCACATAGCCCCGGTCGGCCACCTCGAGCGATAACGCCACGTTCTGTTCCACCAGCAGCACCCCCACCCCTTCGGCTTTAACCCGAGCCAGGGTAGCCAGCACTTCCTCGGCCAGCTTTGGCGAAAGACCAAGGCTTGGCTCGTCCACCATCAGAATTCTGGGCCGGCCCATCATGGCCCGCCCAATGGCCAGCATCTGCTGCTCACCCCCCGAAAGGGTTCCGGCCAGCTGGCCGCGCCGCTCGGCCAGGCGAGGAAAAAGGGCGTAGGTGCGCTCCAGTCCTTCCTGCCGGTGCGACCAGGCCAGAAAAGCCGCCCCCAGCAGCAGGTTCTCCTCCACGCTCATCAGGGGGAAGAGCTGGCGCCCTTCCGGCACATGTCCCAGTCCCCGTCGGGCCCGCTGGGCTGCCGAAAGGCCCAGAAGGCTGGCCCCGCCAAGCTGCACCTCGCCCCCCCAGGGTCGAATCAGCCCAGAGATAGTGCGCAGCGCGGTGGTCTTGCCAGCCCCGTTGGCGCCCAGCAGGGCCACCAGCTCGCCCTGGGCTACCTCGAGCGTAAGCCCAAACAGCACCTGGGCCTTGGCGTACCCGGCCATAAGGTTCGTCACGCTGAGCCTCACGAAGCCCTCCCTAAATAGGCCTCGCGCACCCTGGGGTTAGCGGCCACCTCGTCGTAGCGGCCCTGGGCAATTACCTGGCCGTAGTCCATCACCACCACCCGGTCGGCCAGGGCCCGCACCACCGGCATCAGGTGCTCGATGAAGAGTACCGTCACACCGCTCTCCCTAATGCGTCGCACCAGCTCCACCGCCTCCAGGGCCTCTGAAGGGCGTAGGCCGGCCATCACCTCGTCTAAAAGTAAGAGCCTGGGCCTTGTGCATAGGGCGCGGGCGAGCTCGAGGCGCTTGTCTTCCAGAAGCGTGAGTTCCCCAGCAAGGGTCTGGGCCTTGGGCGCCAGGCCCGTGCGTTCGATGATCTCTTCTACCACACCCTCGGCCACTTTAAGTGAGGTGTTTGGCTTGCCGTAGAGGGCCCCCACCAAAAGGTTTTCCCATACGGTCATCTCGGGAAACGGCTGCACAATCTGAAAGGCCCGCCCCAGCCCTTTCCAGGTTCGCACCTCGGGCGGGGCCTGGGTAATCTCCTCGCCCAGGAACTCAATGCGGCCTTGATCGGGGCGTAGAAGGCCCGAAAGCAGGTTTAAGAGGGTGCTTTTGCCTGCCCCATTGGGGCCGATGACCGCCAGGATTTCTCCAGGCTGAACCTGCAGGTCTACCCCGCTGGCTGCGACCACCCCACCAAAGCGTTTGGAAAGGCCCTCGACCCTAAGCATGCCCCACCCCCTTGCGGCGGAAGAGGCTGACCAGACCCCTGGGCAAAAACAATATGGTCAGCACAAGTATCACCCCGTACACCACCAGATAACCCTCGCCAATTCGCAGGCGTAGCCAGGTCTCGAGGCTTACTATGATGAGCCCACCCAACAAGGGCCCGGTGGTGGTGTAAAGCCCACCAAAGATGGGAATCACCAAGGCCTCCACCGCCCGCCCCAGGCCAAAAGCGTCGTAGGGGGAGAGAAAAAGGGTCTTCATGGCATACACCCCACCCGCCAGACCGGCCAGAAAAGCCGATATGGCGAAAGCCAGGAGCTTGACCCGTACCACCGGCACCCCCAGCACCCGCGCTACCGCCTCGCCTTGCCGGGTTGCCGTCATGGCGTAGTGCAGGCGGCTTCTACCGAGGAACAGGCTAATCCCGCTGGCTAGGGCCAGCACGGCCACCGCCAGGTAGTAGCTGCCCAGGGGAAAAGCGCCCCCAAAAGCAGGCTGCACCGGCAGGCCGATGGCCCCTCCAGTAAAGGCCGATTTGAGCACCAGGGTGCGCATGACCTCGCTGAAAGCCAGGGTGGCAATTGCGAAGTACATCCCGTGCAGCCGCAGGGTGGCCAGGCCCAGCAGCAGACTGAACAAAGCGGCTACCACACCCCCCAGGAGCAATGCCGGGAGGGTGCCCACGGCAGGGGCCGCCAGTGCGGCGGCATAGGCGCCTAGACCAAAAAAGGCCCCGTGGGCCAGCGAGAGCTGCCCGGTGCGGGCCAGCAGATCCCAGGCCAGTGCCAGGGCGCTAATCAGAAAGGCAAACTGGGCGCTGTCCAGCAAAAAAGCCCGCCACTCGCCCAGGGGCAACCCCGGAAGCACCAGCGCCAGGAGCAAAAGCAACCCAACCAGCATCATGCCGCCCTCCAGCTACGCCAGGTGAGGGCCACAAAGATGACCAGAAAGAAGACCGCTTCCACCCAGCCGCCCCCACCCGGCACGTAGGTGCTTACCAGGGCTTCGGCCAGGGCCAGGATAATTGCCGCCGGCACTACCCCCCGTAGGTTGCCCAAACCTGCCATCACGATAATGGCAAAGGCTTTAAGGGTGTAGGCAAAGCCCACCGTGGGAGAGGCGTAGAGCATTACCGAAAGCATCACACCGGCCACCCCGGCCAGAGCTGCCGATAGGCCAAAGGCCAGCAGGTATACCTGCTGGGTCTCGATGCCCAAAAGCCCCGGCGCCAGCCGGTTTTGCGCTACTGCCCGCACCGCCAGGCCCATCCGGGTGCGGTCGAGAAAGCCGTACAGAGCAGCCAAAATGCCCACCGAAAGCCCAAAGGTCAGCAACGGCGGTACTCCAAACGAGAGTCCCCCCAGGCTAAGGGTAGCCCCCTGGTAGCTGGTAGAGACCACCCGGGTATCGGCGCCAAAAAGCAGCAGGGCGATGTTTTGCAAAGCTACCGAGAGGCCGAAGGTGAGGAGCATCTGGTTTAGTTCGGGCGCAGCCAGGATGGGCCGGATCAGGCCCAGGTAGCTAATGGCCCCCACCAGAAAAAGCACCAGGGCCGCCAGTCCCAACGAGAGAAAAGGATCGAGGCCAGCTCCCACAAAGAGCAGGTAAGCAATAAAGGCCCCAATCATGGTGAACTCGCCGTGGGCAAAGTTGACGATGCCCACCACGCCCACCGCCAGGGCCAGCCCACTGGCCACCAGCGCGTAGATGCCGGCGGCCAGGATGCCGTTGATGAGGGTTTGCAAAAGTAGTTCCATAGTTTGGGCTGTGGGTGCGGAGTGGAGGGCAGCGCGCCAGGAGCCTCACGGCTGCTCTGCGCGCCTGGCCCTCTGCCCTCTGTTAGTAGTTGCCGGGGAAGCGCAACGGACGTGCGGCACGATTGGCCGGGAAGACCGGACGGCGTGAGCCTTCCAGGTACTGGAACTGTAGCCAGATGCTCTGGTTGAAACCCTGGAAGCGGGTACGCCCGGTGTCGGAGGGCTTGAACGATAGGGGGCCGAATGGGGTATCCATCTGCACCTTGGCCAGTTCGGCGGCGATGCGGTCTTTATCGGCGGAGCCAGCGGCCTCCACTGCCCTGCCCAGGCTAAGCGCAATTACGTAGCCCATGGGGGCCATGTACTCGTCGGTAACATCGCCGAACTTGCGGCGGTAGAGGTTTACAAAGCGGCGGCTTTCGTTATTGGACACCGAGGGCAGCCAGGCGGTCATGCCGGCAATGTCGTTGGAGAGAGCGTTCTTCTCGAAGCCAACCGGCCAGGCGGGGGGCGCACCGTAGATGAGCTTGGGCTCGAGCCCCACCTGCCGGGCCTGGGCCGCGATGGGCAGGGCGTCCACGTCGTAGCCGATCCAGTACAGAATGTCGGGCCGGAAGCCTTTAAGGCGGGTCAGGATGGAGGTAAAGCTGCCCGAACCCGACTTGAAGGGTTCAGCCTGCACGGTGTAGCCCTGCCGCTCGAGCTGCTGACGGTAGGTCTGGATGCCCGCTGAACCAAAAGGCCCGTCTTCGTAGAGGATGGCCACCCGCCGGGCTCCGAGGTCGTAGAGGTGCTTGAAGAACTCGAGCGCTGCCGCTACGTTGTGGTAGTCCCAGGGGTGGTAGTGGAAGAAGCGGCCATAATCACTAAAAGCCTGCTCCACCACGCTGCTGGCTGCCCCGATGCAGAGGAATAGCGGCTGGTATTGCTTTACCGGCCCCGAAAGGGCAAACGTTACCCCAGAGGCCAGCCCACCAATCACAATGTCTACCCGGTCGACTGTCATCAGCTTGGTGAGGGCCGGAACCGCAGCCGCAGGGGCGTTGCCATCGTCTACCACCACCAGCTCGATCTTTACCTTTCCGCCAGCATTGACCTGGTCAACCCCAAGCTGCACCCCATTCAGTGCGGCTTTGCCCGCTACGGTCGAGGTGGGCAGCAGCACGCCTACCCGCACGGTGGTCTGGGCCATGGCCAGCCCAGCCAAACCCAAGACAGCCAAAAGAACCAACCAGACTCTTTTCATACTTGCCTCCTATATGGCTTCACAGAACTTCCTCGTACAGCACCGTGGCCTCACCCTCGATGACCCGCTCGCCTTTTTGGTTGGTGCAGACGGTCTCGAGACTCAGGATGGGTTTATCCGGGCGGATGGCCCGCACGGTCACGGTGGCGGTGATGGTATCGCCCAGGTAGGTGGGCTTCAGAAAGCGCAGGCTCTGGCCCAGGTAAATGGCGCCCGGCCCCGGCAGCCTGGTGCCGATGGCGGTGGATATAAGACCAGCCACCAGGACACCCTGGGCAATACGGGCCCCAAAACGGCTTTTCCTGGCATATTCGGCATCCACGTGTAGGGGGTTGGTGTCGCCCACCGCTCCAATGAACAAGGCCAGATGTGCCTCTGCCAGGGTCTGGGTGTAGGAAGCTGTATCTCCCACCTTGAATTTCATTGTTTGACCTCCAAAAACTTGGCTATTTGCTGGGCCAGCCCAGGTGCATTTTCCAGGGGAGCCACATGCCCCACCTGGGGGAGTACCCGGTGTGTAGCGCCGGGGATGGCCATAGCAATTTCCTGGCCGTAAAAAGGCGGGAAGAGCAGGTCGTCCTCGCCAGAGAGAACCAGGGTGGGGGCTTCTATACGGCCCAGTCGAGGGCGCAGGTCTTCCATCGCCAAAAAACCATCCAGCAGGTGTCGCTGCGCTTCTGGGGTGGGGGCCGCCTGTTCCATCTGCGAAAGCCAGGCCTCGCTCGCTACCTCCGGGTGGGCCTGTAGGAAGGCCCGACCCCAAATCCAGGGCAAAGCCACCAGCATGCGCCCACGGGTACCGCCCCACTCCAGGCCCCGCCGCCAGCTTTCAACCTTGGCCCGCAAAAGGGGGTCGAGGCGGGGGGTAGTACACAGCAGCACCAGCTTTTCCAGGCCGGTGGGCCTACGGGCGGCGTGTACCTGCGCCACCACCCCACCATTGGAGAGGCCCAGCAGGTAGTAGCGCTTTATCCCCAGCGCTGCCAGGAGGGCTGCCAGGTCGTCGGCGTGGAGCTCTGGGGGATAAGGCCCCGCGGGCACGGCGCTTTGACCCTGGCCCCGCATGTCGTAGCGCAGCAGCCGGAAGCCCTCGAGGTAAGGCAACAGGGGCTCCCAGGCTTCGGTGCGCTGGAAGATGCCGTTAAGCAGCACCAGCCACGGTGCCGCTGGGGGGCCCTCCGTGCGGTAGAAGAGTGTGGTGCCGTTCAGCGCCAGCTCAGGCATGGGACTCCTCGGTAAACCTGCGGTATAGCTCGCTCTTCAAAATCTTGCCGGGGCCGCTTTTGGGAAGCTCGGAGATGAAAAGAAAGTGTTTGGGCACTTTATAGCCCGCCAGCCGGGCCCTGAGAAAATCCTTTAGTTCCTCCTCGCTGATGGGCGTTTTTAGCACCACCGCGGCCAGACCCACCTCGCCCCAGCGGGCATCGGGTACGCCCAGTACGGCGCACTCGAGCACCGCCGGGTGGTCGTAAAGAACGCGCTCAATCTCGATGGGGTAGACGTTTTCGCCACCCGAGATGAACATCTCCTTGGCCCGCCCCACGATGTAGTAACGTCCCGCGGCATCTCGCTGGGCCAGGTCGCCGGTACGCAGCCAGGTGCGGCCCTGGTGGACAACCAGGGCTTTAGCGGTCTCGGCGGGACGCTCGAAGTAGCCCGACATCACCACCGGCCCGGAAAGCCAGAGCTCACCCTCGAGCGCCTCCAGGCCGTCATCCCCCACCAGCCGGGCCCAGAGGTGGGGCATTGGTCGGCCCACCGACTCGGGGTAGGCATCGGCTTCCTCGAGGTCTTGCGTGAAGCAGTTTACCCCACACTCGGTAAGACCATAGCCTTGCTTGAAACGCACCCCTTTGGCCCGGAAGGCTGCCCGCACAGGGTGGGGGCAGGGGGCGCCGCCAGAGATGGCCCAGCGCACCGTTTGCAGGTCGGCCTGGGCGAAGTGGGGGTGCTGGGCCAACATCTGGTACATGGTGGGCACCAGGAACAAAAGACTCACCCGGTGCGTGCTGACCCAGGCCAGGTACTCCGCAGGGTCGAACTTCTCCTGCAGCAGTACCTGGGCCCCCAGGTAAAGCAGTGGGGTGGCCAGGGCGTTCAGGGCGGCATGGAACATGGGCGTGGCCACGATGTAGCGATCTTCGGGCGAAAGCCCCCAGCTCATGCAGGTCTGGATGGCGTTGACCAGAAGCTGGCGGTAGGGAATCAGGGCCCCTTTGGGTAGCCCGGTGGTGCCGCCGGTGAACAGCAGCAGGGCGGGGTCTTCCAGGCTGGGGGCATAATCGGGCAGGCTGCCCTCGGGTAGGGTTTGCAGGGCTTCCAGGGGGTAAGCCTGCGGGTGCAGCCGCTGTGCGATTGCGGCGAATTCATCGGTGTAGAAGAGCACCCTGGGCCGGGTGTACTCGAGCAACCCCTTCAGCTCAGCCTCGCTCAGGCGGTGGTTCAATAGGGTGGGTATAAAGCCCAGCAGCGGTGCAGCAAAGTAGAGCTCGAGGTAGCCCAGGTGATTGGGCCCCAGCACCGCCACGCGTTCCCCCCTGGTTACCCCAAGCCCGGCCAGCGAGGCCGCAGCCCGCTGGGCCCGCCGGTACAGCGCAGCGTAATGCAGCCAGCTCCCACGCCAGTACACCGCTGGGCGCTCGGGGTGGTAGGCGGCCAGGCGCGAGAGCCAGTTGGCGTTCAGTTCCATCTGGCCCCCCCTTCAAAGCGCAGCACCGCCGCCCCCCAGTGGTAGCCCACCCCAGCAGTAGCTAGGGCTACCAGGCTCCCCGGGAGCAGCCTGCCTGCCTCGCTGGCCAGCTTCAGGGAAAGAATGGGGTCGAGCTGGCCCAGGTGTCCATAATCGGACAGGTAAATGGAATGCTCTTCCGATAGCCCCAACCCGGCCAGCACGGCCTGGTGGGCCGAGGGCTTCATGTGTAAAAGGGCCAGGTAGTCGAGGTCGGCAGCCGTATAACCAGCCTGCCCAAGTGCGCCCTGGATGACCTCCAGAAAACCGGGCAGCGAGACCTGCTCGAGCCGCTCTTTCATCACTTCAGGCTCAGCCACCCGCAACCTGTACTGGCCTACATTGGCCGGAGTTAGGGGCTCGACCGTGCCCCCCACCGGCACCCGCACACTGGTTGCTAGGGTGGGGTCGGTTTTGAGCCGGCTGGCCAACAGCTTGAGCCCGGATCCCTGCCGGGCCACCACCACAGCCCCACCGCCCGCCGCCAGGTCGTACATGAAGCGCACCGCGGGGTCGGCGTAGTCAATCAGGTCGCCGTTGCGGTAACCACCTGCAATCAGGATGTGGGCCAGGTCGGGGCGGCTGGCCAGAAGCCCCTCGGCTACTGTCAGCGCGGTGATAAAGCTGGCGCATTTCTGGTTCAAGTCAAAACACCAGGCCCGGCTGGCCCCCACCATCTGGGCAATGAGGGGTGCGCTGGTCCAGACCGGATAATCTTTGTGCTCGTCAGTGATGCTAATCACCACGTCCAGTTGTGCGCCCTCCAGATCCGCCTGTTGTAGCGCGGCCTGGGCAGCCCAGCCCCCCATCCGGGCCGGGTGGTCGCCTGGGCCAGGGATGGGTTTTTGGTGGATGCCGAGCTTCTCCCGCACCACCCATTCCGGCAGCCCGCTGGCCGCAGCAATCTCGCTGCTGTGCATGCGTGGTGTAGGTAGATAGACCCCAAGGCCCCGAAGGTACGCCATCTCGAACCTCAAAACCAGATTGAGGTGAGTTTATGCGGGGCCTGTTACAACCTTGTTACACACAACCCGGCCCTGGAGGGTGGGTCGAGGGTGTTGTTTGGCGCTCTCTCCTGCAGTGCAAACAGCGAGCAAGGTGCCGGTGGCTCGATTTGATACCAGATTCGGTTAGTTCGTCACCGAACGGTGACGAACTAACCCGACCAAAGGGATACGCTTTCTTCGCCGAGCGCAGCGAGGGGTGTGCTCTAGGATTCAAAAAGATAGCCTCTTAGCACTTTTTGTTTGAAGATTATCTTTTTGAATCCGGTATTAGATCTACTGGGGGGCTGTAGAGGTAAAAATCTGATGCGGAGATACTTAGTATTACGCTGGCCTGGTTCCAAACAATTCTCAAGGTAGAAAGTTTTTTATCAGCGCTTGTAGACCCGCCGCTCGGCCTCGATGGCCTGCAAGACCTCCTGGATTTCTTTGGTCAGGGCGCGAATCTCGTCCAGGTCGGTAACGCTTTTGAGCTGGGTTTTGAGTTTTTCCAGCCGCATCTCGAAATAGACCTCCCGTACCCGGGCCAGCGCCACATTCAGGTGGACCTCGAGGTTCTGGCGCTCAAAGCTGGGGCTCTTCATCAGTACGTCGATCAGACGGGCGCCTTCCCCCCGTTGCTCAAAATGCTTCAGGATTCGGTTCTTGCCCTGTTCAGAACGGGCCGCCTGCATAAATTCGGCCAGAAGGCTTCCTTCGGGCGGCCAGGTGTGGTCTTCGACGTACTGGGTCCACTGCAAAAACTCCTCCTCGGGCACCGAATACAAAAGTGCGATAACATCCAGCTCGCGCAAGAGACGTTTTTCCGTGAGGTCTGGGCGGCCCAGGCCAATGCCCTGGGTTCGGTCGGGTCGGGCGGCGGAACCAGCCCGCCCTGAGGAAGTGCGGGCCCGGGCCAGGTAGTCTTCCAGCGCGCGGGGGCTGATTTCCAGCGCACCAATTACCTTGGCTTTTAGTTTCTCGACCACCTGGTCGAAGGGTTCACTCGAGATCAGGCGGGGCTTGAGGGCCTCGAGCACTTTCTGTTTGTGCTCGGGGCGCTTCAAATCCAACCCCGCCGAAGCCTGCTCGAAGCGGTACTCCACCTCGGACAGCGCCGCCTCCAGCGCGGCTTCAAAGCGGTCTTTACCATCGGCAACCAGCAACAGATCCCCCGGGTCTTTACCCCCCTCGAGCAGCACCGCGTACACTACAAAGCTTCGAGCGATCTCCAGGTTCAGGCTTTGCAAGGTAGCTTTACGCCCGGCCTCATCGGCATCGAAAGCCAGGTAAAGCTCGGTGGCATCGGCCCGCTTCAGCAGGTGGGCCTGCTCGTTGGAGAGCGAGGAACCCAGTACCGCCACGGTTTCGGCAAAACCCAGCTGGTGCAGGGCGATCACATCGAACAGCCCTTCTACCACTACCGCCCGCCCGCGCTCACGGATGGCCGCACGGGCCTCTGGATAGCCATAAAGTAGCTGGCTCTTCTTGAACAGGGCGGTTTCGGGAGAGTTGAGGTATTTAGGGTTGTCGTCTTTTTCCAGGGCTCGAGCCGTAAAAGCCACGATGCGGCCCAGCGGATCCAGAATGGGAAAGGTTACCCGGTTGCGGAAGCGGTCAAAATAACGCCCCTCGCGCTCCATGAGCACCCCAGCCTCCAGGCCTTCCTCCGGGCTTATGCCGTGGTCCTGCAGGTACTTGATCAGGCCATCCCGGCTTTTGGGCGCATAGCCCAGACCAAACCGTTCGATAGATGCAGGGGTCAGACCGCGTTCCTGCAGGTACTGCAGTGCCTCACCAGCCAGGTGGGAGCGGAAGTAAGCCTGGGCCAGCTCGAGGATTTGCAAAGCCTCCTTACGCCCGGAGGAACGCCCTTTGTACTGTGGCAGCTCAACCCCGGTCTCCTGAGCAAGGCGCTCGAGGGCCTCACGAAACTCAATGCCCTCAATCTTTTGCAAAAAAGCAAAAATGTCACCCCCACTTTTGCAGCCAAAGCAGTAACACAGCCCTTTGGCCTCGTTGACCTGAAACGAGGGGGTTTTTTCCTGATGAAAGGGGCAGAGGCCCTTCCAGGTACCCTTGCCGCTTGGCTTGAGCGCCACATACCTGCCCACCAGCTCCCGAATAGGCATCCGGGAGCGGATAAGTTCGATGGCTTGGGCACTTTGGGCATCCATAGGAGGTAGGCTTGTCAGGGCATTTGCCCAGCAAATTTAGAACTACATTCTAGCTCGCCCTTGCAAGAGGTAGGCCATAGTTAAAGATTTGGAATCCGGTCATATAGAGCACTCTTCACAAATATTGAGCTGCTCCCAGGCACATGACAAAAGCCCCATACAAGCGTACAGTTCGGTTTTCCTGGCTTCTGGGGCAAAGAGAAGCTGGCGTAGATAATCAAGCCCATGGCGAAAGGTGGAGTAGAGCTTACGCGCATGGGTTTTGATGGGGATAGGCTTGGTTCGTGAGAGCCATTCCCCCACCTGATGCGCCCAGACCAGGGCAATGCTCATCAAAGCAATCAGCGACTCCATCCGTTCAGCCCGGGTCAGGTGGGTGGATTCGAAGTCGAAGCCCTGGGTTTTGAAGGCTTTGAAGAGGGTTTGGATCTCCCAGCGCCGGGCGTATCGAGCAGGGGCCTGCTGGGGATCGGCCTCGCGGACGCGGATCAAGGCCAGCACAAATGCGGCCAGAAAGTCCAGTCGGGCTCGATGCCACTGCAGGTGGGGTCGAAAAACTTCGCTGAGTTCGATGATTCATGGGACTACCTCTTGGCGGGGCAGTCCCTATTTTTATCAGCTCCTACGTGCTTCTGGTAAGTTTTGTCGTGTACCTAGCGTCTGGGCATCGCTGCACTAAAGAACCCGCAGATTGCTGGGGGTGAGTTCCGCACCAGCTCCAGCCAGTACTTCGTCGGTCTGTATGGACCAACCCAACCCGTTCACTCGAGCCGCTCTGGACGTAGTGCCAGATGCATATCAAACTTCTGGCAAAACCAGCGCGCCAAAGCACCCAGAATTCCGTACCCACGAAAACTATAGGCCCTCAAGCGGGGTTTTTCACCCTGGATCACCCCGTGCAGCAGGGTTTTCCAGAGCTGGGCCAGCGGGGTTCTGGGCTCAAGCTCCAAAAGGCCGCTGGGGTCATGCCCCGAAGCCAGCAAAAGCTGGGCCTGTAGCAGGCGGGCGTAGCCGTGCTGCACCACGAAACCGGAGGCTGCCGTTTGCTGCACCAGGTAATGCGCGATGGCCAGGGCCTTCTTGGGGTTGTGGGTTTGCTGGGTAAAGCTAAGGGCCAACAGTGCGTAAAAGTAAAGGGTTGGATTATGTCCCCGCTGCGCCAGCAACACCGCGTTTCGTATGTGGGCTGTCCCACTGCGTGCCTGATACCATTTGTTGATTCCCATTGCCAGCTCACAGGCCGCCCGTACCTCTAACTGCGACTGCCCCTGAAGCCCTTTGAGCAGCCGCTGAAGCATCTGGCTGTTGTGCTGCCCTGGGGCCAGGGCATAGGCCAGGGTCAGCAGGGCCAGGAGTTGTGGCGAAGGCGCATGCACAACAGCCGACTCGCCAAAGTAAAGCGCATCCTCAAGCTGACCCGACTCAATCAAGTAGCGCAAGCGAACTCGGCTCACCCGCTCCACAACCCATTGGGGCGCACCCTCGAGCAACAACAGGCCCTCTTCCAACAAGGCCCTTGCCTCCTCCATCTGGCCAGAGTCGAGCTGCAAGGCCGCCAGATGACCGCCGTACAGGCAACTAAACCAGGTGGGCAAGACTTCGCCCGGCAGCTCACCCAGGGCATTTATAGCCTCGCGCAGCTTGAACTGTCGCCATAGCGCTTCAGAAAGAAGCAGCCGGGCCTCAAAGTTTTCGGCAGGGCTATGGGCATACTCCCTGAGGTACGCTTCACACAGCTCCTGGGCTGGTTTAAGCTGTCCCAGACGCAGCAAGCCCCGTGCACGAACCAGCCGGGCAGCACCCTCGAGGTAAGCCGGGAGCCCTTGCAGCAGTCTGTCCGCCTCCTCCATCGGGAGGGTGCGGGCCAGCGCCAGGGCCAGGCGGGGTTCAATAATTTCAGCGGGCCGGGGAAGCTCCATCTGGGGAGCAATCCCCTGCCGGGACGGGCCGCCAGTGCGGCTGTCCACCAGGTCTACCTGCCCCAGTGCTAGGCTGGCCTCGAGTCGAATAGCCCAGGCCCGCTGGTGCAAAGCCTGCGGCAGTTCCCGGGCTTCCATGGGCAGGCTGGCCAGCTCGAGGGCTTCTGCATAGCGGCCCAGGGCCAGGTAGGCCTCGGCAGCCTCGAGCGCAGCCTGCCAGCGCACAGTGCCCTCGGCCAGGCGCAGGGCCTCGAGGTAGCCCAGAATGGCCCCTGAGTAGCGTTCCTCCGTCCAGGCCTGTTGTGCAACCACCCGCCACATGCGGTAGGCCGTAGTTATATCGCCGGCCGCCTCGAGGTGGGTGGCAGCCTCGGCCAGACGCCCCTGGTGCTGATACCAACGGGCCGCCTGCTGGTGCCAGTTCTGCACCTGCTGTCCGCCAACCTGGCCCAGAATCGCCTCGCGCAGCCAGGGTATCGCAAAGCGCAACTGCCCCCGGTCGTCGGCCTCGAGGTAGCCCTCCCCCACCAGCCGGGTCAGGTCGGCCTCCTCCCCTACCAGGTGCCTGACCAGCTCGGGCGGGACGGTCGAACCCAAAACCGCCGCGGCCTGCAGGGCCACTCGAGCCAGCCGGGGCAGGCTGTCCACCCTGGGCTGGTACAGCGGGATAGGCTCAGGCTCACCGTTTGGGGTCAGGCTCAGGGCCTGTACCGCCAACGGATACCCGCCGCTGGCCTCGGCTAGGTGAAGACTGGCGGCCGGGCCCAGTTCGGGGCGGGCCCGCAAAATCAGACGCTGGGTATCCTCGAGCGAAAGGGGCTTAAGTAAAAGAGGTTCCAGGTCGTCGGCTGCCTCCCAGCGGTTTTGCCGCGCAACCAAAAGCAGCATAACCCCCGGCGGGGCGGGGCGGCGGGTGAACTCCAGCACCGTCGGGTCGGCATTGTGCATATCTTCCAGCACCACCACCAGCGGGCCGTTCTGAGCAATTTGGGCCAACATCGTCCACCAAGTCTCTATCAACAGGCGATCGAGTTCGTCGGAGGGCAGGCCGGGATGCTCTGCAACGCCAATGCTGTAATCCAGAATGGTACGCAGATGCTCCGGCAGCTTCAGCTGCCGGAGTTGCAAAAGCCCATCTGGCAACAACTTTTGCAATGCCTGTCGCAGGGCATAACGCAAGGCCACCCCAGCCGTCAGGTGCGGAGCAATCACACCGCGCACCCCCTCGGGCAGGGTTTCGATCAGGTGTCGGGCCAGGTGCGACTTGCCCACCCCCATAGGCCCATACAGCACCACCCTGCGGCCTGCCCCAGCGCGAACCGCCTCCAGCGCGCGGCGCAACACCTGGGCCTCCTGCTCCCGGCCCAGCACCTCCGGGGGGTCATGGCGCAAGCCCAAAAACCGGAATGGCACCAGGGGTTCGGCGTAACCTTTGAGAGGTTGGGGAGCAAGGGCCTCGGTGATTGCGTTTGGAACGAGGCGCATGGTAGTTACATCACACCACACCTCACCTGGTGGGGCCGCCTGGGACAGGCGCTGCGAGAGGTTGATGGCTGGCCCCAGCACGGTCTGATCGCCGGCCAATCCCCCACCCAGCGGGGTCCGCAAGACCAGACCGCTGGCCACCCCCGCTCTGCCTGGCAGGGTACTCGAGGCCACCATGGCCTGGGCAGCCTCGAGTGCTGCCCGCGCATCCGACTCCTGGCTGCGCGGAACGCCAAACACAGCCAGAAAACCATCGCCAAAAAACTTATCTATGTGGCCACCATAAAGCCGAACATGGTTGGCAGCCGTCTGCAAGGCCGTGTTGGCTGCCTCCCAGGTATCCTCCAGCGGGTGTGCCAGCGCATACTCGGTAAACCTCGAGAGGTCGAAAAATACCGCGCTCACCCAGCGACGTTCCTGAACAAAAGTCCCCCCCGGCAGCAACGCATTTCCGCAGCGAACACAGGTCTCCTCACCAGCAGCATTGGTGTAACCGCAACGGGGGCAAATCATAGGGCTAAACCACTGCTACAAATGTCTGGATGCACTTAGCGATCTAAAAAGTATATGACGCCAGGCAACTTGCCTTCCCAGTACAGGCTGCTCAGCATGCCCAAGTATAGCCCCTGCCACAAGGATTTCCAAGCCAAACAACAAAAAAGGTGGCCGCGGCGCTGAGCATAGCGGGCTTGCCCGGGGCCTCAACAAAGCCCTTTAGCTAACGCGAGTAGGCATCCGGTCGAAAGGCCATCAGTGGAGGGGCCAAATAGGCCCGAACCGGTGTCCCCGGGCCCGGAGGGCTTGGGGCAGCCAGAATCATTTGCAGATTTTTTTCATCGTTAGGGCTCTCCACCTGTAGTACAAAATACTGGGCATCGAGCACGTCGCCTACCCGTCCCCTCACCAGGTAGCGGCCACCGCCCAGGTGCTCGATGGTTGGGGCCTCTGTGGCTTCCTCCCACCGCTCAACCTGCCCATGAAAAATCAGGGGGGTTTCTTCACCCGAGAAGGGTGTCAGGGCTCGGTCAAAAACAAACAGGGGGCCCCAGGGGGTGAGCACCTCGAGCATGGGGCTTCCCATTGGTTCGGGGCTTACAGGCCAGCTTTGGGCATAACTCGAAAAGCGTTCCCAGAAGGATTCAGGGCTGTCCTCGAGGGCCACACGTCGGGTCGTCACGTTCATCACCCTCCATGATAATGCCCAAATTCGCCCCAGATCGCAGACGCCAGCACGACAGCAGTTCTGCCCTGTTTTTGCCAAACCGCTGTCGTGCAGCGTTCAAACACCCTAGAGCGCTCTTCATAGTCCTTGAACCCCTCACCAACTTTATTGTTGCATCCCACGCAGCACAGTGACCATCCCGGATAGGAGACCACATCTGCGAAGAGCACAACAAAAGTCCTCGGTTGGTTTTGCAGGCCTGGGTCTCCACTTGAAGCACCGGTAGGCAGAGCCAGCACCTCCAGGGGATGACCAATATGAACCCCACTTGAAGCTTTGTGTTTAGGGCAGGTCAAAACCAACCGGATGCAGGGCCAGCGCTTGGCGTAGCTTCAGGTGGGGGCCCCAGCAAAAAGCACAAATCAAAGATATTTAGCTAAACAGAGCACTTCCGGCGGGGATCAGCCTAGAACCCCAGGCCCAGACGCAAGGCAAAGCGACCCGCGGGGTTGCGCTGACTGAAACCGTAGTCCAGGCGAATGGGCGGCAGGACTGCTCCCAGCAGGTCGAGGTTGACCTGCATACCAAAGCCAACCCCCAGGAAGAAGGCGTCCAGGTCTCCTGAGGCGGGCCAGAGACGGCCAAAATCGGCAAACAAAAACCCGTAGAGGTTGGTTCCACCGGTTGGGCTCAGGCCAAAGTCATAGCCGTACTCGATGGAACCATTCAAAACGGTGGTTCCCTTATCGAGGAAGCGGGGGTCGTAGCCGCGCAAAGTGGTAATGTCGGTGCTGTTACCCCCCAGGCTAAACTTTTGGCTGTCCTGGGCTGTGCCCAGGATGGTACCAAAGGAGAGGCGCAGGCCCAGCGCCTGACGAGCGGCCTGGTCTAGCTGGAAGTAGGTTCTGCCCGTTACCACCACCGGCACATACTGCGTGGCATTGCTGCCTTTAGGGAAGGTGATACCGTAGCCAGTGTTGAGGTTGAGCGAGAAGCCCTGGGTGGGGAAGTTGGGGTTATTAAGTGTGGTGTAGGTCGTCCCCAGCGTGAGGGTCAGGGCCTGGAACTCCCGCACGTTCTGCTCAAATTTGTTCTGGGCATCCTGTAGCAAGGCATCGCTACATGCGGTATCCTCGGCCACCGGCGGGTTGGCTTTGTTGCTCGAGTCGGGTACTTTGACCAGGCATCGAGGCCGGTTGGGATCGTTAACTTCCAACACTGGAATGTTCCACTCCCAGCCCAGCCCTGCCGAAATCCGAAGGTTTGGCAGGTCGCTGCTCAGGGGGCGCGAAATGGAAAAGTTAATGCCCGTCTTGCGCTCGGTGTACTGCCACAGCGAAGTCCTGTCCTTATCATCAATAACCCCATCTCCGTTCAGGTCGGGGGTGTTGCCGTTGTAAAGCTGCTCGAGGGGAAAATTAATGTTGGCCTGGGGTTGGCTGTAGACGCTTATCCCAAAGGAGGTGCGCACCTGCTTAAAGTCGGCGAAGTCGATGTAAACCCAGGGAATCCGGTACGAGGCGTTGAAACTTATGAGCTGGCCGGCATCGTTGGGGTTGATACCCAGGGTTACGCTGTACTGATGGGCCAGTCCCCACAGGTTGGTGTCGCTGATGCTAATGTTGCCCTCCCAGCCGGTCAGGCTACTCCACGAGATCCCGGGAATGAAGCTGCCGGTCTGAGCTTCGCGGAAGCTCAGCACGAGTATCACGTCTTCGGGCTTGTCACCCTGCTCTGGGCGTATTCCCGGCGGCTCGCGCAACAAGCCGGTACGCAGGATATTGGTAATGCCCTGCCGCAACGCGCTTACCGAGAACAGGCTACCCACCGGCGGCATCTCGCGCAAATACACACTGGGGTCGGTGCGGGTCAGTGCAGGTTCAATGCGGTATCCGGCAATTCGAAGCTCACGGAGCCGCTGCACATAGACCCCCTCGCGGAAGGTAATCTCGGGCTGTGCTACCAGGTCATAGCCAGCATCGCGGTACTCACGCAAAATTCGGGCAAAATCCTCGTTGGCTAGGGCGGGGTTGTATTCGTCGCCCGGTTTGAGCCGTAGTTTTTCCAGCAGCTTGTCACTTGCAATCGCAGTGTTGCCTTCTATGCGCACCTCGCGAATTGCACCAAAGCGCTGCTCACCCGCTTGAAAAACCAGGCGTACCCCTTCCTGGCTCACCCGTTCGGGCCTGAACTCAACCACCCGGCTGATGCTGCGCGACAAGGCGTTAACCCCGTCCAGAATCTGGTCAAGGTTAAAGGGATCGCCCACCTTGAGCCCCAGGGCGCTGATGTCCACCCCTCGAGCGCTAATCTCGACAATTTTCAGCTCGCTAAAGGCCACCTTCAGCACCCCATCCACCAGGCTGGTACGGGTAAGGTCTACCCCACTGCCCCTGAAGCCGGCCGAAGCGTAGACATCTGCAGTGCGGCCCACCGCATCGCGGAAGCGCTCGAAGGAAAAACGCCCATTCTCGATTACCGGCTGGAAAAGGGGCTCGAGGCGTTCCTTGGGAACATAGGTCGCTCCCCCCACCTCCACCGACTTGAGCTCAGGGCTCTCCTCGATATTGAAGAAAAGCTCTACCCCACCCGCTACCTCCTTGGTCTCGGGTATCACCCTGGGTTCAAAAGGAAACCCCTCGTTGCGGTAAATGCGCGCCAGGGCCAAAGCGGCCTCGGTGGCCTTCTTGGGGTTGAAGACCGAGCCCACCCCAATGGCCTGTTCGGTTTCCAGGTAGCGCAGCACGTTGGCCTCGGGGAAAGCCCTGGCCGAGGTCGCAACTTTGCTGATGGTGGGGTTGGTAGTTACCTCTACCACCAGCTTGCTGCCGTCCAGGCGGACTCTGGCATCACGAAAGTAGCCGGTATTCAGCACCGCTGCTCTAGCCTGCTCGAGGTCGCCAGGTTCGTCGCCCACCCCAAAAGGTAGCGAAATGCGCACCAAAGCCGCCAACACGGCGTCGGCGCCCTGCACCTCCACTTCCTGAATGGGTGCTGCCAAAGCTGCACCCAGCAACACCACCAAGGTCAACAATCGCTTCATGCTGCCAACGATATGCGTAGCGCGTGAAGTGTGCGTGAGAGGGCTTCTGTGGGAAGCAAAGATTTGGGGTGGCAGTACCTCGAGCCCCTTACATTCAGCCGGTTTTAAGCTGCAGCAAACCCGGATTAGTAACGGAAGGTAAAGCCAATACCGAACTTAATCCCGTCGCTGCGGAAGGCGTCGCCGATACCGGTAGCCAGGTCAATTGTTAGGTCGGCCCCGAGGGGGCGAATGGTCCAGCCAAAGGAGATTTCCGGCCTTGGCTGAGGAAAGACTTCTGTGCTGATGCGCAAGCGATAATCGCCCCGCAGGTATTCGGCAAAAACGGTCTGGTAGCCACGCAGGTCTACCGAGTAGGCAAAGAACAGCTCGGGAGAAAGATAGCGCCCGATGGTGAAGCGGGTCTCTTCGATGGTTCCACCGTTGAGGGCTGGGATTTCCACACGCACCTGATCCAGCCCCAGCGCCTTAGCCAGCTCGCGCTCGAGCTGCCCCACAATAAAGTTCTGTACCGCCGCCTGAAGACCGGTCTGGGCGATATCGGCGGGCAGGGCCGACAGGTCGGAGCGGCCCAGCAGCAACAGGGCATAAATTTCGGCATCGGAGTAAGGCTGGCCATCGTTTTTGCGGGCGATCTCGTTGTTATGACGGGCCACAAAGGTAGGGGTGAGGTTGACCTTGATGCGCCCGTTCTGCCGCACAAACTCTCCTTTAAGGGTGAGGTTAATCTGAATGCGCCGGTTGTCCTGACCCCGATCCAGCACCTGTGTATCGGCCACGATTTGCAAATCGGGCAGAATGCCCGCCGCTGGGCTGAAGCGCGCATAGCTGCGTTCGTCCGGTGAACGATCCCTTATGGTAAAGTCGCGGTCCCATAGCTTGAAGCTGCCCCTGAGCGGCACCACCTCGCCGGAGAGAAAGGGGTTGGCAAGATCGCCATTAAGGAAAATCTCGCCCGCCAGCTCACCCTGGGCCAGCGATTCCTGGATTAAGATGCCGCGGTCGGCTTTGAGTTGAATGTTGGCAAACTCCACTGGCACCAGGTTGGCAGGGCGGGGGGTTCCGGGATCGGGCGGCGCACCGATGGTCAGTTCGCGCTGCCCCTCGGGGAAACCCAGCCGGGCGCGCATCACGTTGGCTGCCCCCTGAACAATGTAAGACCCGCGCTGGTAGCGTAAAATTAGGTTGGTTTCAAGCAGGCCCTCAAGCAAGAAATACTGTGGATAACTGACCGGCACCTGACCCTGCAGGGTTAGGATGAGCTGGGGAAACAAGGTTCCGTACAGGCGGGCATCCTGCTTTTGCAACCTGGCGTCCACGGTGTAGGCGGGGTAGTTGAAGCTCAAGTCAAATGGTTCATTGGGGCTCAACAGGGGCAGGTTGGCCGAACCCCTGGCCCGCACCGTAAAGTTGCTGAGGTCGCCTTCACCGGAAAGCTGGGCCTCGGCGGGGTAGGGCGCGGTAAGTTTGATGCGCCCCTCAGCACTGGTGGTATTGCCGACCCGCAGCACCGCACGGGGGGTTTCGGCCCTTACCGGGCCCAGCTTGAAAGCGAAATTTTCCAGCGTAAGGTCAAACGACTCCCCATTGGAAGCCAGGCGTAGTGTGCCGCCGCCCTCGGGAGCCAGGGCCTTTAGGTTGGGTATAACCTGTAGCACCGGCGTAAAGCTGGTGTTCTCCAGGCTCAGACGCAGGTTGCTGCCCCGCCGACCATAGTACCCGGAGCCCGTCCAGGTGCCCTTGCCCGTCAAACCCAGCTGGTCTATATATAACCGCTCTTGCTCGAAACGTAATGCGGCTGTGCCCACCAAGGTATCGCCCCCGCCCTGGAAGCGCAGGTACTCCCCTACCCAGATGCCTTTGGATGCCCAGGGGTTGCGGGTGTTGTAACTAAAGGTGGTTCGGCCTGTCCAGAAGGCCTGCCCAGCCAGATCGCCCGCCCAGGTGGAGAAAAGCCAGTGCAAAGGAAAGGAAGCCGCTACAGCCTCCCCGCTCAGGATGCCATTTTCCAGACGAATGCTGGCCGTGGTGCGGTTGAAACCCAGGCTGCCGTTTTCACGCAATTCGTTTAACTGGCCGGTTCTCTCAAAGCTAATTTCGGCCTGCAGCAAGCCATTACTGAAAGCACCCCGGGCACGGGTGGTCAGGGCCAGGTCGTCACCCTTAACCCGCAGGCCCGGGCTACTCAGGTTGAACTCGAGCCGACCCTGGCTAAACTCCAGCGACCCGCTGGCCCGCCCAGTCAGAAAAGGCAGTCGGCTGGCAATCTGTGGAACTTCATCAAGGGCCAGGTCTTTGAAGCCTGCACGGGCCCAGAGCCCATCCCGGGCCAGCTCCCCCTGCACCTCGAGGTTGCCCACATCACCCTTGAGGGTACCGGAGGCGCTCAGGGTTTGTTTACCTTCCAGCACTAGCTGCAGGCGACTGGAAAGTGGCTCGAGCAGTACATCGAGCCGCAAGCGCCCCTGCCAGTTTCCTGCTTCAGGGTATTTTAGCTGCCCTTCAATCCAGGGCCCTTTGGCGGTGACGGCGGCCTCGAGCAGGCGTCCTTGGGCCTCGAGCAGTTGCTTTTGTTCGGTGTCCCGATAGGTCAGCTGCCAGCGCCCATCGAGTCCGATCTGCCCAGCCAGAACACCGTTTTTCCAAGGAAGCCAGGGGGTCTCGGGATGGGTGATGCGTAGGCTGGCTTTTTCGCCCATCCCTTCCAGGGCCACCCCCAGCCCATAGGGGGATAGGTTAAGCGCACCATCCAGCCGACCCTCTTTGAACTGGAGCACCCCCGTACCCAGCTCAGGCGCGGCCAGGCGCACGGCCAGGGTCTGTAAATCCAATCCCGCCACCAAGCGGCCTCCCGCAAAGGGGTAGACGGCCTCGAGCACAGGCCCCTGGCCCCGAACCTCGAGGTTTTGCAGAACCAGTTCTCCCGAAGCGCTGCGCTCGGCAAGGTTTATCAGCAAGCTGCTGGCCCGCGAGGCTGCAGCTTTGCTGGCATCGTCCAGGCGCCTGGCCTGGGTACTGACCAGCATCAGGCTGTTGAGGCCCTCGCGGTTGGGGGCCACCTGCAACATGGGGTAGCGCAGGCGAAGCCCCAGACCCAGCACCTCCCCCTCCACAAGCGGGATTCCACTGCCCGAAAACTCGAGGCTCCCTTCACGGAAATGCAACCTTCCCGACCAAGCCTCGCCGTAGCGCAGCGAGCCGTCTACGTCGCCGCTCAGGCTGGCCTGCAGCTGGCCTTGCTGCCAGGTGGCCTGAAGTGCCCCTTTGCGGCCAAAGGCCTCCCAGTCCAGACTTCCCTTTAGTCCATTCCAGGGCCCCGCCACCCGCCCGCTCAGGCGAAGGCCGCTGAGGTTGTAATCCTGCAAGCGGGCCTCGAGCTGGTCTGGGCTGAGGGTGGCCTCTAAACCCGGTGCCTGGACGCGCAGGCGGGTATCCTGGCCCTCGAGGTTCGCACTCTGGCCCGCAATCTGGTATTTGCCACTAACCCAGCGGCCCGGATAGGTGCCACGGGCCTCGAGCTGGCCCAGCCCACGGGGCAGCGCGCCCACAAAAGACCAGTTGACCTGCAGGGGGTTGAGCCGCAAACGGCCAGTCAGCGGGGCCAGCTCGGCCAGGCCTCGCAGGTCTATTTCGTTACCCTGGGCATTAAGCTGCACTGCCCCCCACTCCGGTACCTGCACCTGACCATTGCCCCGCAAAGCCAGAGGGGAAGCGTCTAGCTCAAAACGCCCTTGCAGCTTTAGTTCGGTAGCCTGGCCAGGGATGGGGCCTCCCAAGTCGGCCTCGAGCTGCCAGCGGGTAGGTTGGCTCCAGCCCTCACGCAGCTGCGCGCGCAGGCTGCCCTGCCATCCCTCGCGACCGTTCAGTTTTACCTGCCCGGCATCCAGGTTGGCCTGCCCCACCAGCCGTCCACCGGGCAGCGGAAGGTCAAGCTGTAGCAGCCCGCTGGGCGCATTGTTCACCCAGCGGGCCGTGCCGCGGGCGTAGGGGCCATCTAAGCGTAGTTGCAGCAGACGGTCATATGCCAGGTCAAACCGTTGTGCTTCGTAGCGACCCTGGATTTGGGCCTGCAGCTGGGCCGGGAAGGCCATGCCGGTAGCCTCGAGGTTCGGCCCACTGACCACCAGCGGCAACTGCAGGGACTCCCAGGGGCCTTCACCCTGGGTCTGAAGGCGCAGGGGCAGGCCCACGAAGGGCTCGAGGTCGCTGTCCATGCTGAGCTTCAGCACACCCTGGGCCAGGCGGGCCGAGAGCCCCGCGCCTTCGGCCTGGGCCCAGAGCGCATGCAAAAAGCCGCTGGGCTGCCCATTCTGACGGGAAGCCGGCGCCTCATCCCAGGGTGAAGCCACGCCATAGCCAAAACGCAAAGCCACCTCGGCCCCACGCCCTACCAGGCTGCCCTCACCCAGCAACTCTGGCCTGAACAGGCTTCCCCCCAGGCTGCCCCGGGCCCGCAGGGTGCTGGCCCCCAGGGTGCGGGTGTATGCCACCTGACCGCCCAGCTCGCCTCGGCGGTTGGTGCGGGCCTCCACATCGGCCTCGTAAGCAGTACCCCGCGCCACCAGACTGGCCCCTTCACCCCGCAGCTCCAGGGCAATCTGCTCGCCCCGGGCCTGCATCTGCCCGCTAAAAGTCTCGCCCGCCAGGGCTAGGTTGCCCGACAGGCCGTAGCGACGCTCGCTCAGCTCGAGGCTCCCCTGCCCCGCCAGGCGCAGGCTGTCCAGGCTGGCGGCCTGGCCCTGGGCTTCCACCCGCATGGGGGCCGCCCAGGCCAGCGTCCAACGGGCCCCTTCGCCGCTCAAACGCAGCGGGCCACTTTGCTTCAGGTATTGCAGGCTGGTGAGCTGCCCACTGGCCTGGTAGCGGCTTCCTACATTGGAGAGTTCCAGACTGGCCTGGGCATACGCGCTCGTTAGCTGAAGCTGGGCCAGCCCCCGGTTCTGCTGCAGGGCATAGCTGCCCTGGGCCTGCACCCTAAAGGCTTGGGACTGGGCCTCCAGCCAGAATTCCGGACGCAGGCGCGACCCGGCAATCTGCGCCTCCAGATCGAGCCCCGGCACCCGGTAGGAGAGGCGGCCCTCCAGCTTTTCGCCCACGTGGAGCAGGCCCTCGAGGTCGCCTGTTCCAATCACCCTGGGGTCGCGGCCCGGCTCGAGTTCCAGCACCGCCCCAGCCTGGTAATCTGGAAAAAAGGCCGAAAGGGAGCGGTTTTTGTAGCCCAGCTCGAGCTGCTGACCATACACATAGAGTAGCCCCGTCGCCTCACCATCGGGCACCAGGCCCGAGGACAACAGGCCCGACAGATCCAGGCGCCCATTCAGGCGCCCCTCTACATCGGCCCCCCAGATGCGGGCCAGATGGGCGGTCTCGAGGTCGAAGATGGCCTGCTGACGCACCAGCTGCACCCGCCCCTCGGGCAAGGTCAGGCTGGCCCGCAAACGCGACAGGTCGGCACCCTCGGCCTCCAGGGTGGCACTCAAGGGAAGGCCGGCGTAGGTGGTGCGAAGGCTGCCCTGGACAGCTAGCGCTTTCCCCTCGAGGCTACCCTGCAACACCCCTTTGCGCTCCAGAAGTTGATAGGACCAGTTCACCCGGCCCGCGTAGGACAGGCCCTTGCCCTCGAGCTCCAGCGGCCCTTCCAACTTCCAGCTTTGGGTCAGTACATCTGCACTAAGCTGCCAGTTCTGCGCTTCCAGGTAGGGCAGGTTGTAGCGCCCCTGGCCCCGGGCCTCGAGGTTGTTCCACGGGCCGCTCACCTCCAGACTTCCGCTCAAGTAAGGCAGGCGCAGGCTGCCCCAAAGCGCCACAGCCTCGCTACTGAGCTGCCCGCGCACCGTGCCGTAGGGGCTTTGCGCCGCCAGGCTCACCGGCCCCAGCAGGCCCGTGCCGCTCATCTGGGCCTGGCCGTAGGAGGTCTCCAGGCTCAGGCGCCCCCCGCGCTCCGACCAACTGCCCTTCAGGCTTCCCGGCACCCCCCAGCGGCTTAGATCGTAGCCGGTCGCAATGGCCCGCAGGCGCAAACCCTCCAGCGGCCTCCCGGCCACCAGCCGATAATCCCCTGCCAGGGTCAGGCGGCCATTCTGAAAGAGCCCTGAATAGCTCAGGTTGGTGCCGCGACCTCTAAACTCGAGCCCCCCTTCCAGCTCCGGCAGCACCAGCCGCCCCTGGTAGGCCAGCCCGAACAGATCAGCCTGGCCAGAGAGCTGGCCCCTATAGCCGGCGTAGCCCAGGCTGCCCCTTACCGACAGGTTGCGCCAGGCACCTTCGCCGTTCACGGTTCCATAGGGGGTACGCAGTTCCAGGCTGCCGCGCTCGAGGTTCCCCCTGGCCCGCACACTTCCAGGCTCCCGGTTTACCAGCAGCGGCAGCGTGCCCTCAAACGGAAAACCCGCCTTTAGCTCCACCCGTCCACCCGGCCAGCGGGCCTCGGTGCGGCTTACCTCCAGCGGCACCGAGGGCACCTCCACAAACCCCGCCAGCGGCAGGGTCAGGCGCCCTTTGAGGGCTGTGCTGGGCCAGACCGGGCCGGAAAGCTGGGCATAACCACTGGCCGTCGCCCACAGGGTAGCCCCACGCCCCTCCAGGGTGCCCCCGAGCCAGGGGGTAGCGAAGCGTACCTGGCCCGAGTAGAGCGCACCCTTTAGACCCAGGTTGGCTTCCAGGCGAACCTGTGGCCCCAGCTCGAGCGGCCCTTTGAGCAAGAGCCCGCTGGTTCCATCTGCGGTGATACTAAGGGTCTCGAGCCGGGCCTTGAGCCCGGTGCTGTCGGCGGTTCCACTGAGCGGCAGCACCCGCAGCGGGGTACGTACCTCGCCCTGGTAGCGGGTAGCCAGGTCGTAAAGCTCGCCCTTCACCGACACCCGCTCACTCTGCAGATCCCAGCCCCCCGAGAGCTTACCTTGTTCGTAGCGCACCTCCCCCGAAAGCTTAAAGGCCTCCAGGATTTGCAGGGGCAGCCCGCGCAGGCCCAGGGTGAACACCCCGTTGCGGTACACCCCGCTGGCCCAGCGGTTGCCCAGCCGCCAGGTGGGGCCATCCTGCTCTACCGCAATGGGAAAGCGGGCGTAGGGGGAGTCATAGTCCAGGTCGCCGCTAAAGCGCCCCGCCTTCAAGCGGGCCTGGCCGCCAAGCTGGCCCACCAGCAGCTCGAGGCCGGAAAGCCGCATCTGCAGGTCGTCCCAGGTTCCGCTTAGATCCAGCGCCCCCAGGCGGCCCTGAACCATAGCCCCCTGGCCCTGTAAGTTGCCCGATAGGCTAAAAGGCCTGGTCAAAGGCAGGCCGACGTTTTCTGACCGCACCCCAAGGCTCCAGCGCGGCCCGGTGCTGGAAAAGCGAACCGCGGCCTCCCCCAGTAGGGGCCGGGGCCAGACCAGGGTACCCTCGGCCTGAGTATTGGGGCCTTTGCCCACCAGGCGCAGGTTGCTCTGAAACGAGTCGCGCAGGCGCACCATGTACTCGTCGGTGTTTCGCAGGGACAGCGTAGCCTGAAAGGTGCGGTCGAACAAAGCCCCGTCCACCACGGTATCGAGCCGAAACTTTTTGTCGAAGGCCAGCGTCCCCTCATAGGTTAGGGGTTCGCCCAGCAAGCGGCCCTCGCCACTGTAGCGCCCGCTCAAGATCAGGTTCTGCCAGCCCCGGCCCTCGAGCACCAGCGGCCCACCCCCGCTCACCGGCAGGCGCAGGCCAAAGTTCTGCGCCAGGGCGGGCAGGGTGGGGTTGCCCTCGACCCGGAAGCGGTACTCCTGGTTGGGCAGATCCACCGTAGCCGAGCCCTTGAGGGGGCCATCCAGGCCCTGCCCGACCAGGTTGGCGGTTACGGCCTCCCCGTCGAAGTCCACCGCGCCGAAAATGTCGGTAAGGGTAAAGCCCACAATTCTGACGGTGGCGTTTTTGATCTGGTTTTTGCCCTGGATACCGTTCTTCACCCTGGGCCCGATGATCCAGGAGCCCAAAAGCTCGCCCGACTCAAAGCCATCAAACCAGTAGCGGGCCGCCCGCAGCTCGCCCCTGGCCTCGATCTGCCAGGCCTCAAACTCGCGCCCGGTGCGCTGAACCGTAGCCCAGAGCCTCCCATCGGGAAGCGCTAGCGCAACCTGATAGGGGTCACGGCCCCGCACGGTAGCCCGCAGGGTGGGCAGGAAAAACTTCTGGCTCTGTTCAATCTGGACACTCACGCGGTTTAGCGCCAGCTCGTCCACCCGCAACTGAATGGGGGTAGGAGCAGCAGGTTGCCGCCGCTCCGGGATGATGCCATCCCAGCTCAAAAAAACATCGCCCTCTTCGGCGATAATCCGCAGCGGTAGCTCGCGGCGTAGCAAGCTCAGCAGGTTATAGCCGATACGCAAGCGCTGAACCTCGAGCCGCACCCCATTGCCTTGCAGTTCAACCCTCCGCAGCTCGAGGCCCCCCAGCAGGTAGCCCCCCACCCCCTGCCATTGTCCGGTAAAGCCGGCAGCCTTAAGCCCTTCTCGCAGGGCATAGTCAATCAGCGGGGGAAATGCTGGGAGCCCCACCAAAAGGAGGAGCAGAATTGCTGGAACCCAGCGCCAAAACCGCACACCTTCAGTCTAGCCCAGAACTCTGAGGGGAATCTAGGAAATGCCCATCGGGGGACAATCAAGTCTAGTTTTTGAGCGAAAGATTTTAGTCCAAGTCCAAAACCAACCAGTCTTTAGCAAAAGTTTGACTCGTTGTAGATTGAGGACGTGCTGCGTATTACGGTATTGGTCAGTGGACATGTGCAAGGGGTGGGCTACCGCTACTTCACCCGCAAGAAAGCCTTTGAGCTGGGGCTATCGGGTTACGCCGAAAACCTTCCCGATGGGCGGGTGGAGGTGGTGGCCGAGGGCGAAAGAGCCGACCTCGAGCACCTGATTCATCATTTGCGTCAGGGGCCCAGGGGGGCTAAGGTAGAGCACCTGGACGTGCAGTGGAGCGAGGCCACCGGCCTCAAGGGGTTTCAGACCTACTAATACCAGATTCGGTTAGTTCGTCACCGTTCGGTGACGAACTAACCCGACCGAAGGGAGTGCTCTAGGATTCAAAAAGATAGCCCCTTGATGTTTTTTGTTTGAAGAGTATCTTTTTGAATCCGGTATAAGTCCATAGTTGAAATGCAAGATGCTGTTCCGAAAGATCGCTTTAGGAATTGCGCCAGGTACGCATAGAATCATTCCGCGGGGTTTTGCCAATCTACCCAGGCGCAACCCATCAGAAGTGTCTTCGATTTGTTTTTTTCTGGGGCCCCCGCCTGAAGCGCGGGTAGCAACAGCCCGAAAAACGATGGAGCTCCGACCTCTTCCTAACACAAATTCAGGCGGGGTTCATACCACTCCCTCAATCGGTAGAGGCGGCTACTGCCACCCTGGGTTCAGGAGAAACGTAAGCCCAGGCTGCCGGTCGCACCCCCTGGGCCAGCAGGGCTTCGGCCACCCACTGCTTGAGCTCGTGTAGGCCCAGCCCCTTCACCGCCGCAACGGGCAGGCCGCCCAGACGTTCTTTGAGAAACTCGAGGTCGTACCCATCGGCGGCATCGGCCTTGGAGAGCACCAGCACGCGCCGGGACTCAACGCCAAGCTCGGCCAGCAGGTCTTCGACTACCTCATAGCGTTCCAAAGCCCCTTCCTGTGAGGCGTCCAGCACGTGCAGCAGCACATCGGCATCGCGCAGCTCTTCCAGCGTCGAGCGGAAGGCCTCCACCAGGTCGCCTGGCATGTGGCGAATAAAGCCTACCGTATCGGTAAAGAGCACCTCACCTATGCCCGGCAAAAAACCCCGGCGGGTGAGCGGGCGCAGCGTAGCAAACAGTTTGTTCTCGCCCTCGTCGCCTTTTTTGGCCAGGGCGTGCATGAGGGTGGTCTTGCCCGCATTGGTGTAGCCCACCACCCCCACTATGGGCAGGCCCGATTTATCCCGCTGACGGCGGGTTTCCTGCCGGCGAGCGGCAATTTCGCGCAGCTTGCGGGTAAGCTCGGCGATGCGGTCTTTCAGACGGCGGCGATCCACCTCGAGCTTGGTCTCGCCTGGCCCCCTGGTGCCGATACCGCCCCCCAGGCGCGATAATTCCTTGCCCTTGCCCACCAAGCGGGGCAGGAGGTATTTGAGCTGGGCCAGCTCGACCTGCACCTTGGCCTCGGGGGTGCGGGCATGCTGGGCGAAGATGTCCAGAATCAGCTGGGTGCGGTCGAGAATTTTGAGTCCGGTAATGGTTTCAAGCTCGCGGGCCTGGGCTGCACTCAGATCGATGCCAAAGATCAGGGTGCCCGCGTTCTGGTGGTAGGCCTGGGAGACCAGCTCCTCCACCTTACCGCGCCCCACCGCATAGCGGGGATCCAGGCTGGGGCGGAAGACCAGCTCCTGGTGGGCCACCACCGCCCCGGCGGTGCGGGCCAGTTCGGCCAGTTCGGCCAGGTCCACCTCGGCCTGCACCCCCTCGCCCTGGTCTACCCCCACCAACACCGCCCGCTCCCCCGAGCCATCCCGCAGGTCGAGGCCACGGGCCTGACGCGATAGCTCTTCTTCTAAGGCCGCTACGGCCACAGCCAGGTCCCACTCGAGGTACTCGTAGTAAGGCCTGGCGGGGAAGATCTGCCAGTCTTCTTCGTCGGCTTTGGGGGGTGATAGCTGGGCTAAGTGCAGCTTGCCGGGATGGCCCTGCTCCACCTCGAGGGCCCCCATTGCGTCCAGGCGGTGCAAAAAAAGCATCGAGAGGTCGGGCCGGGAAAGCCCCCCCTGGCCCAGATGGGTGTGCAAAACGCGATACCCCGACAAGCGGGTTTCCACCAGGGCCGACTCGGGCACGGGCAGTTCCTTGGCATCCCCTACCGCCACTCGAACGACCCGCCCTCCTCTATCGAAAAGCAGGCTTATAGGTTTTCCCAGCTCCCCGGACAAAGCCGCCAGGGTGCGGGCGAGTTCGGTAGTGAGCAGGCGGTTGGCTCCCACACGGCGGTTGTACAGGTTAGCCAGGCGCTTCTTTTCGCTAGGCTTCAAACCGTTGGTGCGACCAAAGATTTTCTCCACTAATCAATCACCTAAGCTGAGCAAAAACAAGCGCGCTCCATCCACCGTTATGGGCTTCAGGGAGCGCAGCTCGAGGTCTCAACTTGAGATCAGTATAGCACCTGCTTTGGGGAAAAAATGATAGAAATCATAAGACTGAACCAGGCCGCTTCAGGTAGGCTTTAGGGTGTGCTGAGGCTGAAAGCCGTATTCTTCGATCTGGATGACACCATCTTGAGGCCCCGGGCCTGCAATCCCTGGGCAGAGTTCAAGAAAAGCCACGGCCTAAAGCCCCATCTTCTAATCCTGGATGGCATTGCCCAGCGCCCATCGGAAGAGCAGGCCACTCTGCATCGCCGCTTGTTGCAGTACGAGCAGGCGCTGGCAGCAAGTTCCGAGCTGCGCGAAGGAATGCCCGAGCTGCTGAGCCAGCTAAGCGCTTTGGGCCTGGCTACGGCCCTGCTAACCAACAACCACCGGGCCGCTACCGAGAAGGCATTACAAAAGCACGGGCTGGCATTTGATCTGGTTCTCACCCGCGAGGATGCGCCCCCCAAACCCAGCCCAGCTTTGTTGCAGCATGCTTTAAAGTTTTTTGCCCTAAAGCCCCACCAGGCGCTTTTCATCGGGGACTCGGAAGGTGACCTGCAAGCCGCACAGGCCATACAAATTCCGGTGTGGTTTCTGGCCACACCGCACAACTCGACACTAAAGCCCCGCTTCGAGTACCCTATAGAACTGTTGCAGGCACTGATGCAACATTGGGGGTAGAATTCAGCTATGCGCTGGTGGTGGGTGTTGGTGCTTCTGGCTTTAGGACTGGTCTTTTTTAGCCCCAAAGCGGTCTCCAGTTCGTTACAAAAAGCCGACTGGATTGTGGTTTTAGGAGCAGCGCAATACAACGGTGAGCCTTCGGACATTTTCCGCAATAGGCTCGAGGCCGCTTTGCGTCTGTACCGCCAGGGGTACGCGCCGCGCATTGCCGTGACCGGGGGCCGCCGTCCCGGCGACCGCTACAGCGAAGGCGAAGTAGGTTGCCAGTATCTCCAGGCCAGAAAGGTGCCCCGTTCAGCCCTCTACTGTGAGCAGCAAAGCCGTCGCACCGTGGAAAACCTGACCAACATTGTGCCCATCATCGGCAAGTCCAGTGTCATTATCGTGACCGACGAGCCGCACCTGCCCAGAGCCCTCATCCTGGCCGAACAACTGGGCATCCGGGCCAGCGGTTTTGCGGTACGGGGAAACTTTAAGGAATCGTACTGGCAGCGCGAAAGCTGGCTGGCTGTTCTGGCCCGGCTGGGGGTGCGTTAGCGTTTGAAGCGATCCAACGAAGACAGATAGCCCTCCAGTAGGGCGCGAAACTGGCCCACAAACAGGTCGCGCTCGTTGCGCACCTGTTCGATGTCGCTCTTGATTCGCTTCATCTGCTCGATGAGTTCCTGCAGCGCAGCCTGGCGCTCGGTCTCGGTCTCGCGCTTGATGAGTTCGGCCTCGCGCTCGGCCTGGGCCTTAATCTCGCGGGCGATGCGCTCGGCGGCCACCACCGCCCGCTTTAGCTCGGCCTCGCCCTCTTTGGATTTGGCTAGCTCGGCCTCGAGTTCACGAATGTGACTACGTAGGCGTTCATTTTCTTCAATCAGGGCGGTCTGCATATCGGCCACCCGACCCAGATACTCCCGTACCTCGGCCACCGCGTAGCCCCGCAAGCCCTGGCGAAACTCCTGGTAGCGGATGTCCAGTGGGGTTAGGTCGCTACGTTCACTACGCTCGATACGAAACTCACCGGTCATGCGCTCGTCCACGGCCTTAGACTACTACAGCTTTTGCTCGGATATCGAGAACACCCCAGCACAATTCAAATAAGGCACATTCACGTCTCAGGCTCAAAAATAGCCCGCCCCACCCGCACCAGGGTGGCCCCCTCCTCTACCGCCACCTCGAAATCCCCCGACATCCCCATGCTGCGCTCGGGCAACTGGTACTGGTCGGCCAGCCTCGAGAGTCGGGTAAATAGGGGTCGCACCGCCTCAGGGTCTTCGGTATAGGGCGCAACTGTCATCAAGCCCTCGACCCGCAGTCCCTCCAGGGCTTGTATCCGGGCCATGGCCTCGGGCAGCTCTTCCTCCAAAAAGCCGTGCTTCTGGGGTTCGCGGCCCAGGTTGAGCTCGAGCAGCACCCGCTGTATCTTGTTATTTTCTTGCGCTTTGCGGGCCACAGCCTCGGCCAAGCGTACCGAATCGATGGAGTGAATCAGGTCGAATCGCACCGCAAACTTGGCTTTGTTGCGCTGTAAAGGCCCGATAAAGTGCCACTCAGCCTCGAGTTCTTGCATCTTAGGCAAGGCCTCCTGAATGCGCGACTCGCCCAGGGGAAAACGGCCATAACGCAGCACCCGCTCATGAATTTCTTCCACCGGGTGTTCCTTGGTGACCGCTACCAGCCGCACGCCATGGGGGTCGCGCCCCGCCCTGGCGCAGGCCTGCTCGATGCGTGCGAGAACGTCAGGAAGACTCATGCCTGGTCACCCGCAAAATTCGCCCAGAGGAAGCCCTCACATGGCGGCTAGAATTCCACGCACAAACCTGCGGAACAAGGCCCCGCTCCTGGCCGCGGTAGCCAGCACTTCCTGCTCGGTGGCGTGGTGCTCCCGTTCGGGCACCGCCATATCGGTAATGGTGGAAAGACCCAGCACCTTGGCCCCCAGATGTCGCAGAGCGATTACCTCGGGCACGGTGGACATCCCAATTGCATCGGCGCCAAGGGTACGCAGCAGCCGCAGTTCGGCCCGGCTGGCAAACTGCGGCCCAGGCCACCAGGCATAAACCCCTTCGCGCAGGTGGAAGTCCTGGGCTCTGGCTACTTTATGGGCCAGCGCCCGCAGCTCTAGGTCGTAGGCGTCGAAGGTCACGGGAAAGCGCGGCCCCAGGCGCTCGTCGTTGGGGCCGGTAAGGGGCGAAAGAGCGGCGTAGTTGATGTAGTCGCTGTGCAACATGAGCTCGCCGGCATTCCAGCCCGGGTTGAGCCCCCCAGCAGCCGAGGTAATCAAAAATGTCCTGGCCCCCAGAAAGAACCCCACCCGCTGCGGAAATGCCGCCTGGGCTGGGGTGTAGCCCTCGTAGCAGTGCACCCGGCCCTTGTAGGCCAGTACGTTTTTGCCCTCGAGCCGCCCCAAAATGAGCTTCCCCTCGTGCCCGGGTGCCGTGGAGTGGGGGAAATTAGGCAGCGTGCTGTAAGGAAAGCTCGCCACCGTCTCGATCTCGTCACCCAGGGGCCCCAGGCCCGAACCCAACACGATGCCCACCTCGGGCACAAAGTCGGTTTGGGTGCGAATGTGGTTTACAGTCTCTTGAATCTGGTCGTAGGTAGAACTCATACGCCCAAATCTACCGCAAAACACAGCTCAGGGTGTAGTGCAGGCCAGCACTCCTCTATCCCAACCCTCTGCCACAACGGACGCTCGGCCCCGAAGACCTGCTGAAGCCAAGGGCTAATATGCAATCCTTCCGCTCACTTCGACGGGCTCAGGGAACTCCTGCCATCGCAGAGGCGCTGCGTCAACAGAACAATCCAGCAAGATTTGGGGGTGAAAACTTTATTTAGGTCAGGAGGGTCAAAGCTAAAACCGGGGTTCAGACGACCCCGGTTTTTTGCCTCCTGGAATGGTGGCTATGGGCGGACTTGAACCGCCGACACCACGATTATGAGTCGTGTGCTCTAACCAGCTGAGCTACATAGCCATGGTTGCAGGGACAGGATTTGAACCTGTGACCTTCGGGTTATGAGCCCGACGAGCTACCAGACTGCTCCACCCTGCGTCGGTAGGGGGGTCGCCCCCAAAGCCGCAAACTCAATCTTAGGCGGGAAACCGCGCCTCGTCAAGGCGCGCAAGCCTTTGGCCTCGCCACGGCAAAGCCGCGCTCAGGTCAAAACCCGCGCCGTGGTCGCCTCGTGAATCCCGGCCTTCTTGTCGTGCAAAAAGCCACCCTGGAAACCTCTTTGTAGGGCCACAATCTCGGCCAGGGCCGCCACCGCAATCTCCTCCGGACTTTCGGCGCCGATGTCCAGCCCGATGGGATTCCGCAGACGGGCCAGTTGCTCCTGGCTGGGCACGAAGCCTTCGTCTTTCAGGGCATCCATAATTTTTTCCAGACGGTTGCGCGGACCCAGCATACCCACATACCGGGCCGGCGACTCCAGGGCGAAGCGCAGGGCCTGGCGGTCAATGTCGAGGTGGTGGTTCATCACGATGACGTGCTGGCGGGGCGTCAAACTGATTTTCTGGTCGTATTCGTCGTGGGCAGCTTGAATGGTCTGGCAGCCTGCAAAACCCTGCAAAAGCTCGGGGCGGGCGTCCACCACCGTCACCCTAAACCCCAGCACCAGGGCCTGGTTGGCCATGGGCTTGGCGTCGTGGCCTGCCCCGAACAAAACCAGCTCGGGAATGGGGCTGCTGACGTCAAAAAATACCTCGGCCTCCTGCACATAGCGGGTGGTGGGGCGGGAGGAGCCCCCCTGCATCTGCTGGGCAATTCGAATCACCTGGTCGTGCAGTTCGGGGGGGGTAATTTGGCCCTCGAGCGCCCCGTTGGGCTTGAGCCAGACCCGTCCCTCGCCACCCCCCATCACCGTAGCCAGCACCGAGGGCTCCGACTCGGTGGTCTCCTGCAGCCAGCGGTGCAGCATCCCCTGGGGCTCCACCGGCTCAACCCAGACCTCGACCGTACCACCACAACCAGGCCACCAGGTCTTTTCTTCGTTGTAATCGAAGATGGTACGCTCGGCCCGGCCCCGGGCCAGAATCTGCATGGCAATTTCGATCATCTCCTGCTCGAGGCAACCCCCGGAAATCATGCAGGCCGAGCCGCCGTCCTCGCGCACCAGCATCTTGGCCCCTTCGCGGCGATAAGCCGAGCCAATCACCCGCACCACCGTCGCCAGGGCAGTCTCTTTTCCCTCGGCCCAGGCGGCCTCGAGGGCAGCCAACAGCATGGGTATCTCGTTTGCCATAAAACTGTTCCCCTCGCCCCAACCTACACCCAGAAGCCCCCCAGGACTCTGTTAGCAGAACACATTTGCCCAATTTCGTGCTATTGGCAAAACCCGGGGCTTCTTGTTACTCTCATCTTCGAAGTTATATAGTAGCGGCTAAAGATTTCAGTTGCAGGTGTGCCCACTCGCTTTGTTTGGCTAGCCTGAGAGTGTTTCTGGTAGCTATGGCCTCGAGGTGCTGTCGTGACTAGATTTTCTATATACCCAGCAGTGTGCGTTGCAGACAGCCTCGCTAAAGCAACCACCGTGGATTTACGAACCAGGCCCGTCATGCAGGATCCAGTTCCAACGCAGTTCCACAACACAAGCCTTTTACCTAGCAGCAGCTTGCCCGGCTTTCGAGGAGGAGATGAGGGACCGCCAAGCCTTTGACACAATTTGGCTATCAATGGTCTGAACCAACCCACCATATCGTCGAGGAGGAAGCATGGCAGAAAAAGTACACATCAAGGTAGTGGTCAACGGGCTCGAGCACCACAGCGAGGTGGAGCCGAGGCTTTTATTGGTTCACTACCTGCGCGAAACCTTGGGGCTTACCGGAACCCACGTAGGCTGTGATACCAGCCAGTGCGGGGCTTGCACGGTGCACGTAGACGGACAGGCCGTGAAGTCGTGCACCATGTTCGCGGTGCAGGCCGATGGCGCCAGTGTAACCACCATCGAAGGCATCGGAAGCGTCGGCAAGTTACACCCGGTGCAGGAAGGTTTTTGGGAGATGCACGGGCTACAGTGTGGCTTCTGCACCCCCGGCATGATCATGGCGGCGGTTGACCTGCTCAACAAGAACCCCCAGCCCAGCGAAGAGGAAATCCGCCATGCCTTAGAGGGCAACCTGTGCCGCTGCACCGGCTACCACAACATCGTGCGGGCCGTGCAGTACGCTGCCGACAAGATGGCGGGCAAGGTTGGAGCCGCTGCGGACGACTAATCCCGGGAGCAGGATTCAAGCAACCTGTCTCATACCCCGGATTTACAGATTAGGGAGGAAACAATGGCCGAAAAACTCTTTGGCAAGGCGATGAAGCGGGTCGAAGACCCCCGCTTCATTACCGGCTCCGGTAACTATACCGACGACATGACCCTGCCCGGCATGGTGCACGCGGCCATGGTTCGTTCGCCGTATGCCCACGCCCGCATCAAGGGCATCGATACCTCCAAGGCCCGTTCGCATCCTGGGGTGCTGGCGGTAATTACCGGCCAGGAGATGAAGGATGCCGGCATCAACGGGATTCCCACCGGCTGGCTGCATCCCGGCATCAAAACCCCGCCCCACTACGCCATTACCTTCGACAAGGCCCGACACGTGGGCGACATTGTGGCCGCGGTCATCGCCGAAACCCGGCAGATTGCCGAGGATGCCGCACAACTCGTGGAAGTGGACTACGAGCCCCTGCCCGCGGTTGCGCTGGGGAGCGACGCGCTCAAACCCGGTGCCCCCGCTGTACACGACGACGTGCCCGACAACGTCTGCTTCACCTGGAGCATTGGCGATAAAGCTGCGGTAGATGCGGCTTTTGCCAGCGCCTACAAAACCGTCAAACTCAACCTGCGCAACAACCGGCTGGTGCCCAACGCCATGGAGCCTCGAGCCTCGCTGGCCCAGTACCTCAAGGCCAGCGACGAGTACACCCTCTGGACCACCAGCCAGAACCCCCACATTCACCGCCTCCTGATTGCCGCTTTCATCATGGGCATCCCCGAGCACAAGCTGCGGGTGATCGCCCCGGATGTGGGCGGGGGCTTCGGCAGCAAGATCTACCAGTACCCCGAGGAGATTATCGTGCTCTACGCGGCCAAAAAGCTGGGCCGACCGGTCAAGTGGACGGCCCGCCGCTCGGAGAGCTTTGTCACCGACTCCCACGGACGCGACCACGAGACCGTGGCCGAGATGGCAGTGGATCAGAACGGCAAGATTACCGCGGTGCGGGTGGACACCATCGCCAACATGGGGGCCTACCTGACCACTTTTGCCCCGGCGGTGCCCACCTACCTGTACGGCTGTTTGCTGGCCGGCACCTATACCACACCCCACATCTACTGCCACGTAACCGCGCCCTTTACCCACACCACCCCCGTGGATGCCTACCGGGGCGCCGGGCGGCCCGAGGCCACCTATCTGCTCGAGCGCCTGGTGGACGTGATGGCCCACGAGCTGGGCATGGATCCGGTGGAGTTCCGCCGCAAGAACCTGATTCCCCCCGAGGCCTTCCCCTACCAGACCCCGGTGGCTTTGCAGTACGACTCCGGCAACTACGAGGCCAACCTGAACAAGGCCCTCGAGCTGGTCAACTACAAAGCGCTACGCGAGCAGCAAGAAGCCTGGCGCCAGCAAGGCCGCCACATGGGAATCGGGGTGGTGACCTATATCGAGGCCTGCGGGCTGGCCCCCTCGGCCCTGGTGGGCAGCCTGGGGGCCCAGGCCGGGCAGTGGGAGAGCGCTTTGGTGCGGGTGATGCCCACCGGCAAGGTGGAGGTCTTTACCGGTACGCACAGCCACGGTCAGGGCCACGAGACGGCCTTTGCCCAGGTGGTGGCCGACGAGCTGCAAATCCCCGTCGAGGACGTGGTGCTGATACACGGCGACACCGGGCGGATGCCCTACGGCTGGGGGTCGTATGGCTCGCGCTCGGCCCCCACGGGCCTCTCGGCCATCGTGCTGGCGACCCGCAAGATTATCGACAAGGCCAAAAAGATTGCCGCCCATCTGCTCGAGGCCAGCCCCGACGACATCGTGCACGAAGACGGCAAGTTTATGGTCAAGGGGGTGCCCGACAAGGCCAAGACCTTCTTCGAGATCGCCCTGATGGCCCACCTGGCCCACAACTACCCCGCCGACCTCGAGCCCGGCCTCGAGGCCACCCACTTCTATGACCCCAAAAACTTCGTCTACCCCTTCGGCACCCACATCGCGGTGGTGGAGGTAGACCCCGACACCGGCAAGGTCAAGCTGCTGCGCTACCTCTCGGTGGACGACTGCGGCCCGGTGGTCAACCCCCTGATTGCCGAGGGCCAGGTGCACGGGGGCATTGCCCAGGGCTTGGGGCAGGCCCTGCTGGAAGAGGCCGTCTACGATAAAGAGGGCCAGATTCTCTCGGGGAACTTTTTGGAGTACACCCTCCCCCGCGCCGACGATCTGGTGCAGATCGAGCACGACCACACCGTGACCCCCTGCCCGCACAACCCCCTGGGCATCAAAGGCATCGGCGAGGCCGGCACCATCGCCTCCACCGCCGCGGTGGCCAACGCCGTCATGGATGCCCTGCGGCCCTTTGGTATTGTGCACCTCGACATGCCCTACACCCCCGAAAAGGTCTGGCGGGCCATTCACGGCAACAGGCTGGCCCAGGCCGCCGATTAGGCCGGGCCTGCGCCGTGTGGTCAAGAGATATAGCGCCGCGATAAAAGCAGGGGAGCCCACAACTCCGCCTCACCCCGCTCCCCTGCGCCAAATGGAGGGTTTAGATGTACACATCTGAGTTCGCCTATAAAAAAGCTAGTAGCCTTGCGGAGGCCATCCGCCTGCTCCAGCAGCACCCCGATGCCAAGCTGCTGGCAGGCGGCCACAGCCTGATTCCCACCATGAAGCTGCGTCTGGCTTCGCCCCCGGCCCTGATCGACATCTCCAGGGTGCCGGAGCTGCGCGGGATCCGGCGCGAAGGCGAGACCCTGGTCATCGGAGCCATGACCACCTACCACGAGCTGGAAACCTCCGATCTGCTCAAACAGCACTGCCCCATCATTCCCCAGGCCGTACACCTGATTGGCGACCCCATGGTGCGGGCCCGGGGCACCATCGGGGGTTCGCTGGCCCATGCCGACCCCGCCGCCGATCTGCCGGCTTCTATGCTGGCCTTGGGGGCCCAGATTAAAGTCCAGGGGCCCTCCGGCAGCCGGGTGGTGGAAGCTGAGCAGTTTTTCACCGGCATGTTCAGCACGGCCCTGCAGGAAGGCGAAATCCTGAGCGAGGTACACATTCCCATCCGGCCCGGCGCCCGCATGGCCTACGCCAAGTTCCCCCACCCAGCCAGCCGCTACGCGGTGGTGGGGGTGGCGGTGGTGCTGGACGGAAATACCGTGCGGGCGGCGGTTACCGGGGCGGGCGAGCACGCCATGCGGCTTACCAAGCTCGAGCAGGCCCTCTCGGGCCAGCCCCTTACCGCCCAAAACATCGCCGCCGCCTGCCAGGGGCTGCTCCCGCCCGACAACCTCAACCACGACCTGGTAGCCTCCAAAGAGTACCGCGCCCACCTGGTGGACGTGATGGCCAAGCGGGCTTTAATGCAAGCCGCCGGGCTATAGAAGCCCTGATAAATGTGAGGGGCTGAGGCCATTCAGCCCCTTATCTTCGTGCCATGATATGAACATGATGCCTAAATCCGTCGAGGAGACCCAAAAAGCCCTCGAGGCCCATCGCTACATCGCCGATAAGGGACTCTCGGTAGCGGTGTTTCTGGCCCTGAAGCTGGGCCGCCCTTTGCTCCTGGAGGGCGAGCCAGGGGTGGGCAAGACCGAGATCGTGAAGGTGCTGGCAGAGATGCTCTCTACCCGTCTGATTCGCCTGCAATGCTACGAAGGGTTGGACATTAGCAATGCGGTGTACGAGTGGGACTACGCCCGCCAGCTCCTGCAAATTCGGCTGCTGGAGGCCAGCGGCGAGCGCGACCAGGAAAAAGTGCGCCACGAGGTGTTCAGCCAGGAGTTCCTGCTCAAGCGCCCGCTTTTGCAGGCCCTGGAAAGCCAGAACGGCAAGGCCCCGGTACTCTTGATTGACGAACTCGACCGGGCCGATGAGGAGTTCGAGGCGTTTTTGCTCGAGTTCCTTTCCGACTGGCAGATTACCGTTCCCGAGGTGGGCACCCTCAAGGCCGAAAGGCCGCCGGTGGTGGTGATTACCTCCAACCGCACCCGCGAGATACACGACGCCCTGAAGCGCCGCTGCATGTACTACTGGATCGACTACCCCAGCTTCGAGAAGGAGTACCGCATCGTGCAGGAAAAAGTGCCGGGCGTACCGGAAAAACTGGCCCAGCAGGCGGTAGCCTTTGTGCAGGAGCTGCGTAAGCAGGACCTCTACAAAGCCCCCGGCGTGGCCGAGACCCTGGACTGGGCCTCCTCGCTTTTAGCCCTGGGCCAGACCGAGCTTTCCCCCGAGGTCATCGAGGAAACTCTGGGGGTGCTGCTCAAGTACCAGGACGACGTGGTTAAAGCCAAAAACCAGGCCCGCGACCTGCTGGCTAGGGCCCAGATGTCTATATGACCCTGTCCACCCCACAGTTACTGAGCCATGTGGTGGCCTTCGTACGTAGCCTGCGAAGCGAGGGCATGGTGGTTACGCCAGGGCAGACCGCTACCTTTGCCAGGGCCTTAGGGGAGATTTCCATCTTTGACCCGGAGGCTTTTTTCTATGCGGCCCAGAGCACCCTCCTGACCCGGCAGGAAGACCGGGCTAAGTTTGCCGAAGCGTTTCGCAAGTTCTGGCAACACCTTGGCCTGGAACGTTTTCCAGCAGAGCTGCTCAATCAGGCCCCGCTACCTCCCAAAAAAGAGCAAAAGGCCCGGCCCGGCGAGGTGGGGCGCGAGCCGCGCTCCTCGGAGCGAAGCTCCAACCAACCCCAGCCCGTGGTGGATCGCGCCCTTACCTTCTCCGAGACCGAGGTGCTCAAGCAAAAGCGCTTCGACCAGATGAGTGAAGCCGAGCTCGAGGCCGCCCGCAGGCTGCTGTATGGCTTCGTATGGAACCCCCCCGAGCGGCGTACCCGCCGTCTGAAAGCCCGCGGCAAAGAGCAACTCGATCTACGCAAGAGTTTTCGTCGCGCCCTCAAACACCAGGGCGAGCTGGTGGTGCTCGAACAGCGTTCCCGCAAACACAAACCCCGCCCCATCGTGGCCCTGGCCGACGTTTCGGGCTCTATGGAGCGCTACGCGCGGATGCTGCTGCACTTTCTACACGCTTTTTCCCTCGAGCAAACCCGCCAGGGGGTGCGCCAGGTCGAGAGCTTTACCTTTGGCACGCGCCTGACCCGCATCACCCGCACCCTCAAAAAACGCAGCGTGGACGCTGCTTTGAGTGAGGTGGGGCAGCAGGTCAAGGACTGGTCGGGCGGCACCCGCATCGGGGCCTGCCTGCACAGCTTCAACCAGAGCTGGGCCAAGCGGGTGCTGGGCCGGGGGGCCATCGTGCTGGTCATCTCCGACGGCTGGGACCAGGGCGACCCCGAGCTGCTGGCCTTCGAGATGGAGCGCCTGCAGAAGTCCTGCCACCGCCTGATCTGGCTCAACCCGCTTTTGGGCACCCCCGGCTACCAGCCCCTCACCCGCGGCCTGGTGGCGGCCCTGCCCTACATCGACGACTTTCTGCCGGTACACAACCTGAACAGCCTGGAGATGCTGGTGGAGGTCTTGCAGGGGCTCGAGCGACGCCCCGGCAGTGCCCACTGATATGAAATCTCGCCAGCTTGTTCTCATAATGCAGAGCCTGAGCGATAGCGGGTCTTCCCTGAGCCTGTCGAAGGGAACACCCTGGGATGGAGGCCCGTATTGCCGTTGGGGCGTTGGCTTCGACAAGCTCAGCCAACCTTATCGCACCCTTCACAGACGTAGCCTCCCACCCTGGAGGCAACTGTGCTGTGTAGGACACAAAGTGCAGTTTCCAAACGACCCTGCCCCAAGCATAGCCAAAACGCCCGCCAAGAAAGGCGGGCGCGGGTCTAGGGATTGGTAGCAACAATCAGTAATTGCTGTACAGCAGCAGGTTGGGCGAACGCCGCCCGGCGTTGCTCACCACACCCGAAGTGGCGTTGCCCACAATGGCGTTGCGCACGGTGGCGGGGCTGGCACTGGGGTTGCTTTGCAGGTACAAAGCCGCTACCCCGGCCACATGGGGGGTGGCCATCGAGGTTCCGCTGATGGTGTTGGTCGAGGTGTCGCTGCTAATCCAGGCCGAGGTGATGGAAGAGCCGGGGGCGAAGAGGTCGAGGCAGCTACCGTAGTTGGAATAGGAGGCCCTGGCGTCGGTGGAGGTGGTGGCCCCCACGGTAATGCCTGCAGTGACGCGGGCTGGCGAGAACTGGCAGGCGTCGCGGTTGCTGTTACCTGCGGCCAGGGCAAAGGTAATCCCGGCGTTGATGGCGTTATTGACCGCGGTATCGAGGGCGCTCGAGGCCCCTCCACCCAGGCTCATGTTGGCCACCGCCGGCTTTTGGGCGTTCTGCCGTACCCAGTCCACCCCGGCAATCACGCCCGAGTTGGTACCCGAGCCGCTGCAATCCAAGACCCGCACGGCGTACAGGCGCACGTTCTTGGCTACGCCATACACCGAACCCCCCACCGTCCCGGCCACATGGGTTCCGTGGCCGTTGCAGTCGTTGCCGTTCTGGCCATCGCCAATTGCGTCAAAAGCCACCGCTGCGCGGCCCCCAAACTCGCTGTGGCTCACGCGGATTCCGGTGTCGATGATGTAGGCATGTACGCCGCTGCCGGTGTTGCTGTAGGTAAAGGTGCCGCTCAGGGGCAGGGCCCGCTGGTCAATGCGATCCAGGCCCCAGGTCGCACCCGTCTGGGTCGCATCAATAGACATAATCTGGTCGGCCTCAATGTAGGCCACCCTGGGATCCTGGCGCAAGGCCGCCAAGTTCTCTGGGGAAAGTCTGGCCGCAAGCCCCTGCAAAGCAGCGGTGTAGACCTGCTGCACCCTGGCATCGGGAGCAAGTCCGAGGCCCTCGAGTTCACGCTGCAGGGTAACACCTCTACCCAAACCTGCTTTCAGGCTCTGCAAAGAAGCCAGCACGTTGGCGTCATCCTTGTAGACCACAATGTACTGACCCTGGATGGCATTGGGGTTGTCGAGGCCCAACACCGGAGCCAGGTTATCGGTGGTTGCGCGGTTGCCACAGGCCGCCAGCGCCAGCAGTAAAACGAGCCAAGCAAAACGAAGATACATCGCCAAGAACCTCCAGGAGCTGGATTAACTTTGGGTCTGATACCCGCAGAAAGTATACACTTCCTGGCGCAAATGTGGTGCTTTAGCAAAACAACCCTCAACTACACCTGAAAAACACCCAGGCGCATCGGCTCCCGCACGGGGTTGAGCGCGCAGACCTCGAGGCTCCGGATCAGGCGCTCGCGGGTCTCGTGGGGAAAGATCACTTCGTCCACCCAGAGCCGGGCGGCGGCGTAGCGCGGGTCGAGGGTCTCTTCGTAGCGGGCCTTGATGCGCTCGTAGAGTTCGACCAGGTCTTCCTCGGTGGGCTTGCGCCCCTCGCGCTCGAGCTTGGCCAGCTCGATCTCCATCAGGGTCTTGGCCGCGGCGTTGCCACTCATCACGGCATACTTGGCCGAAGGCCAGGCATAGATAAAGCGGGGGGCGTAGGCCTTGCCGGCCATGGCGTAGTTGCCCGCACCAAACGAACCCCCGGTGATGAGGGTAATCTTGGGCACCACCGAGTTGGAGACCGCGTTCACCAGCTTAGCCCCCCGTCGAATAATGCCCTGTTGCTCAGACTCCTTACCCACCATAAAGCCGGTCACGTCCATCAGGAACAACAGGGGAATGAAGCGCTGGTTGACCTCGAGGATGAACCGGGCGGCCTTGTCGGCGGCCTCGGCATAAATCACCCCCCCTACCTCGATCTTGCCGGATTTTTTGATGATGAGCCGCTGGTTGGCCACAATCCCCAGCGGGAAGCCCCCCAGCCGGGCGTAGCCGCACACCAGGGTCTGGCCGTACTCGGCCTTGTACTCGTGGAACTCGGAGCCGTCCACCAGCCGGGCAATCACCTCTTTTACGTCGTAGGGTCTGGAACCATCGGGCGATACCAGCCCATACAGGTCTTCCGGGGGGTGAAAGGGCTCCACCTCGCTTTTGCGCTCTGCTGCCCAGGGGGCCAGGGTTGGCTGGGCGTAGAGCGAGGCCAGAGCGCGGATGCGGGCAATGGCTGCTTCATCGTCCTTCTCGTAAAAGTCCACCGTGCCCGAGACCTCGGCGTGCATCCGTGCCCCGCCCAGTTCGTCCGAACCCACCTCCTGCCCGATGGCCGCCTTGACCAGGGCCGGCCCAGCCAGGTAAAGCCCCGAACCCTCGGTCATAATCAGCACATCGGTCATCAGGGGCAGGTAGGCCCCCCCGGCCACGCAGTTGCCCATGATGGCCGAGATCTGCGGGATGCCCAGGGCGTTCATGCGGGCGTTCAGGTAGAAAATGCGGCCAAAGTCGTCCTGGTCGGGGAATACCTCGTCTTGCAGGGGCAGGAAGACCCCTGCCGAGTCCACCAGGTAGACCGTGGGCAGGTGGTTCTCGAGGGCAATGGTCTGGGCCCTAATGACCTTTTTGGCGGTGATGGGAAAAAAGGCCCCCGCCTTGACGGTGGCGTCGTTGGCGATAATCATCCAGTCCCGACCAGCGATTTTGCCAATGGCGGTCACCACCCCACCCCCCGGGGCACCCCCCCATTCGGCGTACATCTGCCAGCCCGCATAGCCCAGGATTTCCTCGAGCTCGCTGCCAGGATCAATCAGGCGGGCCATCCGCTCTCGAGCCGTCAGGCGACCCCTGGCGTGCTGGCGCTCTATGGCCTTGGGGCCCCCACCCTGGCGCACCTGTTCCAGCGAGGTGCGAAAATCGGCCAGGAGCCGTACCCAGGCATCCTTGTTTTGCTTGAAGGTAGACGATTCGCGCTCCTTGGGGCTGATGTGGCTTTGCATCATGACAGAAGTCTACCGTTTTTCTGTCGGTGGGTTGTAATTCCGTCAGGTTTGTAAGCGTCCTCAACCCAACCAAGGGCCAGCAAAAACGCATCTTGAAGGCTTTGCCGTATGATGACCGCAATATGCGCAAACGACTCGTCGCAGGCAACTGGAAAATGTACAAAACCCCCACCGAGGCCCGGATGTGGTTTCGCGACTTGGTCGCAAAGCTACCCCAGACCCAGGCCGAACCGGCTTTGCTGGTGCCATTTACCCATCTGCCCTACGCGGCGGAAATCCTCGAGGGCCACGGGGTGTACTGGGGTGCGCAGGACGTCTCGGCCCACAACGAAGGTGCGTACACCGGCGAAGTTTCAGCAAAAATGCTGGCCGACCTGGCCTGCAAGTACACCATTGTGGGGCACTCCGAGCGGCGCAGCTACCACGCTGAGTCGGACGCGCTGGTAGCGCAGAAAGCCCGCCGCCTGCTGGAGCATGGGATAGTCCCCATCCTCTGCGTGGGCGAACCCCTGGAAGTCCGCGAGGCCGGCCATCATGTTGAATACACCCTGCGTCAGCTGGAGGGAAGCCTGGAAGGGGTTCATCCCCCCTCGGCCTCGAGCCTGGTGATTGCCTACGAGCCGGTCTGGGCCATCGGTACCGGAAAAACCGCCACCCCCGAGGACGCCGAAGCCATGCACCGCGCCATTCGGGGCTGGCTGGCGGGCCGCTACAGCTCGGACTTCGCCGACCAACTGCGGATCCTATATGGCGGTTCGGTCAAGCCCGATAATGCTACGGCCCTGTTCTCCCAGCCCAACATCGACGGCGGACTGGTCGGAGGGGCCAGCCTGAAGCTCGAGGACTACATTAAACTGCTCTTGGCTTAACCGGAGGAACTATGCGTGCGTGGATGTGGAGCATGTGGGTGTTCGTTGGCCTGCTGGGCCTGGCCCAGTCTGCGGAGGTGGTGCAACGCACCTACCGCTGTGCCGGGGGTGTGCAGATTCGGGCCGTCTACCAAAACAACTTCGACCGGGTGGGGGTGGTGTTCAACAACCAGACCTACGGCCCGTTATTTCAGGTAGAGGCGGCCTCGGGTGTCAAGTATTCCGATGGTAGGGCCACCTGGTGGCTAAAAGGCAGTGGGTCTTCCGAGGAAGCCATGCTAATTAGCGAGCGCGCAGGTAGGATACTAGCCAAAGCGTGCAAGCCCGTGCGCTAAAGCTCGGCTTTTAGGCCGTACAGCAATGTTACCAACCGGTGGATGGTATGCGGTAGACTTTTTGCACATGGCCAGCCTTCATTCGCGCACCCAGCTTTCAAAAGAGAGCATCTTTGCCCACATGAGCCGCCTGGCCGCAGCGCATGGGGCCATCAACCTGGGGCAGGGTTTTCCCTCCAATCCGCCGCCCGCTTTTTTGCTCGAGGCCGCTCAGCGGGCCATCGGTGTGGTTGACCAGTACACCCCGCCCATCGGCTTACCCAGGCTGCGTGAGGCGGTTGCCGAAGACCTGGGGGTTTCACCTGAGGATGTGGTCATCACCGCAGGGGGCACCGAGGCCCTGCACGCGCTGGCCGAGTCGCTGTACGGCCCCGGTGACGAAGTGGTCATGTTCGAACCCTATTTTGATGTCTACATTCCTCAAACCCGCATAGCGGGTGCAGAGCCCAGCATGATCCCCATGCGCCTCACGGACCGCTGGGAGGTGGATCTACCGGCGCTGGAGCGGGCCATTACGGTACGTACCCAGGCCATTTTGCTCACCAACCCATACAACCCCACCGGCTCGGTATTCTCCCGCAGCGAGGCCGAACAAATTGCGGCCCTGGCCCGCAAGCACGACCTCTGGATCATCAGCGATGAGGTCTACGACGAGCTCTATTTTGCAGAGCCTCCCGTCCGTTTCCGTGAGCTCGCGCCGGAGCGGGTCTTTACGGTGGGCTCGGCGGGCAAGCGCCTCGAGGCCACCGGCTGGCGCATTGGCTGGATTGTAACCCCGCCCGGTCTGGCCTCAAAGATAGCCGGAATGCGCCAGTGGAGCAGTTTTTGCTCGGCAGCCCCCCTCCAGGCGGCAGTAGCCGAAGCCCTGCCGATTGCCCGCAAAACGGGCTTCTATCAGGAGCTGCGCGAGAGCTATGGTCGGCGCAAGGACTTGCTCGAGCAGGGCCTGAGGTCGCTGGGCCTCAAAACCTTTGCCCCCGCCGGAACCTATTTTCTGACCGCCCTCCTGCCCGATCTCGACGCCGAGCGGCTGGTGCAGGAGGCTGGGGTAGCCATCATTCCCGGTTCGGCGTTCTACCTGCAAAACCCGGCCCCCAGGGGTCTGTTCCGCTTTGCCTTTTGCAAGACCGCCGATGAAATTGTTCAGGCCCTCGAGCGCTTGGAGCGCTATTTGAAACAAATCAAGGCCTGACTGGGCTTTGCAATGCCAAACCGTCTGACCAGAATCCTGTGGAGCCACTTGTCAGAACGCATGATGTGCGTTTTTTCACGATACGTTGCACGTGAAGAAATTCTGCTTTAAGCGCAGCCTGAACCCATGCAACAGGGCCATCTTGGGCTAAACTGAACAGCGTGGACACAATTCAGTACCTCGACGAACAAGGCAAACCGTTGCGGGACTTACCGCTCAGTCCCGATGAGCTGCTCCTGGGCTATCGGGCTTTGCGTCGGGCACGGCACTTCGACGAGCGCGTGCTGGTCTTGCAGCGGCAGGGACGGCTGGGGGTCTACCCACCCTTCCGGGGCCAGGAGGCCGCCCAGGTGGGCGTGGCCCTGTGCCTCAAGGCCGATCACGACTGGCTTTTGCCAAGCTACCGCGAAAGCGCAGCCGCGCTCACCTTTGGCATGCCCATCAGCAAACTCATTCTGAACTGGCGGGCCGACCCGGCGGGCTGGGGCGCGCCCCCCAACGTCAACATGGTTCAGTTTTACATCCCCATTGCCACCCAGATACCCCAGGCCGCTGGGGTCGCTTATGCCCAGCGGCTCTTGGGAAAGGACGCTGTGGCGGCGGTGTTCATCGGTGATGGCGGCACTTCCGAAGGCGACTTTCACGAAGGGCTGAACTTTGCCTCGGTGTTCGATGCACCCTTGCTGATTGTGGTGCAGAACAACGGCTGGGCTATTAGCGTGCCCACCCACAAGCAGATGAAGGTGCCACGCATCGCCCAGAAAGCCCTGGGATACGGGATCCCGGGTGTGGTGGTGGACGGCAACGACCTGGTAGCGGTATGGGTGGCCGCCAGGGAAGCCACAGCCAGGGCCCGCCGGGGTGAGGGCCCTACCCTGATTGAAGCGCTCACCTACCGGGTTGCTCCCCACACCTCCTCCGACGACCCCAGCCGTTACCGCAGCGAGGAAGAAACTGAGCGCTGGCTCAGGCGTGACCCCATTGTGCGCATGAAAAACTGCCTTGTGCATCTGGGGCTGTGGAGCGATGAACAGGAGTCCGCGCTTACATCGGAGCTCGAGGCCGAATTCCTAGCTGCCGTAGAGGAGGCCGACCAGGCCCCCGAACCCAAACCCTGGGAAATTGTGGAGCAGGTCTACGCCGAGATGCAGCCCGACCAGAGAACCGCCTGGAATTATCTGCGGGAGGAAGCATGATTGCTGAACGTGGCACTCGAGTGCTGAACAACGTGCAGGCCATCAACGAGGCCCTGGATCTGGCCCTGGCCAAAGACCCTCGGGTGGTGCTCTTTGGCGAAGACGTGGGCACCATGGGGGGGGTGTTTCGGGCCTCGGACGGCCTGATGCAAAAGTACGGGGAGAAACGAGTTTTCGACACGCCCCTGGCCGAGAGTGGCATCGTGGGGTTTGGGATTGGGCTGGCCCTGGCCGGGCTGCGCCCGGTGGCCGAGATTCAGTTTGCCGGGTTTTTGTACCCGGCCCTCGACCAGATTCTTTCGCACCTGGGCCGCATGCGCCACCGCACCCGCGGGCGCTTTACCATCCCCATGGTGATCCGGGCCCCCTACGGCGGCGGGGTCAAGACCCCCGAGCAGCACGCCGACAGTCCGGAGGCCATCCTGACCCACGTGCCGGGGGTCAAGGTGGTAATTCCTTCCTCGCCTGACCGGGCCAAGGGGCTTCTGCTCTCGGCCATCGAAGACCCCGACCCGGTGTTTTTCTTGGAAGCCATCAAGCTCTACCGAGGCGTCAAGGGCGAAGTACCCGAGGGCTACTACACCTTACCCATCGGAAAAGCCCGTGTGGTGCGCGAAGGCAGCGCCGCCAGCCTGTTCTGCTACGGGGGCATGGTGGAGGTCTGCCTAAAAGCCGCCGAGGTCGCCGCCCGGGAAGGGGTGGAGCTGGAGGTGGTGGACCTCGAGACCCTGGTGCCCCTGGATACCCCCACCATCCTGGCCTCGGTGCAGAAAACCGGACGGGCGGTGGTGGTCTACGAGGCCATGCGCACGGGCGGCTTTGGGGCCGAGGTGGCCGCCCGCATCGCCGAGGAAGCCCTGGACTACCTGCAAGCGCCCATCGTGCGGGTCGCCGGTTGGGACGCCCCCTACCCCCCCTTCAGCGCAGTGGAGAACTTCTACCGCCCCGACGCCAGGCGGGTTCTGGAGGCCGTTCGCCGGGTACTGACGCACTGAGCTCAGGCCGACCAAAAAACCAGCCAACCAGAGCCCGCATTGGGCCTGGATAACGCTTGCACCATCTGTATTACCCAACATATGATGCACTCGCCAGTATGGATTCAAAAGAGCTTCTTGCAGCAGCGGTTGCCATTACGACCGGGATACTGATTGCCAGCCTGGGGTTGATCAACAGCCTCTTGCAAAGCAAAACCGGGCTCTGGGGCCTGTCTACCGTGGTGCACACCATCGGCCTTGGCTTCTCCCTGGTGGGTCTAATCCTTTTCCAGCAAGGGCATTTTTTGGGTCTAAACTCAGCACACCCAGTCCGATACGCCCTGCTGGCAATGACCCTTCTGAGCCTTGGGGTAGGCATATTTCTGGTCTGGCTGGGCCTACAGCAGGGCCTTCCCTGGTACAGCTTTTTGGGGGGTTTAGTGGGTCTCTTGGTGGTCATGGGCACGGTATATTCCGTCAATCAACTGGGCATCACCAACGCCATTACCCTTCTGCTGGTAAGCCAGATTCTGGCAGCGGCCATCTTTCAACACCTGGGAATTCTGGTACAGGAGGCCAGTCCGCTCTCGCTGGTCAAGCTACTGAGCCTAAGCCTCATGCTGCTGGGGGCTATAGCCGTGGTGAGAAGCTAGAGCGGTCTACAAAGAAAATGGTACAAAGCCATTCACAACAAGTGCTGTTCGAGGCTTATTTTTGCTCCTGCTCCCAGCGGCAAAAATAGCGAAGGCCACGATAATGGCACGCCCGCCTTACCTTTTAGATCTCCAGACATAACAAACGCTTGTTAGAATAGCTGCTATGAAACTCAGTAGTTACGCGGTGGGTAGCTGGTATCAGGGCTTGGATGACGGCGTCCTGGTAAGCGATGCGGTCTATGGGGAGCCAGTCGCCCTGGTAAGCAGTGCCGGGCTAGATTTTGGCGCTATGGTCGAGTACGCCCGCAGGGTCGGCGGCCCCAACCTGCGGCGCTACACCTTCCACGAGCGGGCGGCCATGTTGCGGGCGCTGGCCCAGCACCTGCAGGCGCGCAAAGAGCAGTTCTATGCCCTCTCGTACAAGACCGGGGCCACCCAGTACGATAGCTGGTTTGACATTGATGGAGGCCTTGGCACTTTTTTTAGCTATTCCTCGCTGGCGCGGCGCGAGCTGCCCAACGAGCGCTTTCTGGTAGAAGACGACCCCCTGGTGCTCTCCCGGCAGGGCACCTTCCTGGGGCGGCACATCCTGGTTCCCAAAGAGGGCGTAGCGGTGCACATCAACGCCTTCAATTTTCCGGTCTGGGGGATGCTGGAAAAGCTGGCACCGGGCCTTATTGCCGGGGTTCCGGCCATCGTCAAACCCGCCACCCAGACCGCCTACCTGACCGAGGCCGTCTTCCGGGCCATGATTGAGTCGGGGATTCTGCCGGAAGGGGCCATCCAGCTGGTCTGCGGTGGCATCGGCGACCTGTTTGAGCACCTGAACGAGCAGGACAGCGTAACCTTCACCGGCTCGGCCTCCACCGGGCGCAAGCTGAAGGTGCACCCCAGCCTGATTGCCCACGCGGTGCCGTTCAATATGGAGGCCGACAGCCTTAATTGCGCCATTCTGGGCCAGACGGTGGAGCCGGGCGACCTCGAGTTCGAGCTTTTTGTAAAGGAAGTGGCGCGGGAGATGACCGTCAAGGCCGGGCAGAAGTGCACCGCCATCCGCCGGGTGATCGTGCCCCAGGACAAGCTGGAAGCCGTGCTGGAGGCCCTTAAGCAGGAGCTCGCACAGGTCACCCTGGGCGACCCCAGCCGCCCGGAGGTGCGGATGGGCCCGCTGGTGGGAGCAGCACAGCGCCAGGACGTGCAGGCTGTGCTCGAGCAGCTCAAAGCCCAGGGCTGTGAGGTGGCCTTCGAGGGCTCGCATGAGCTATTGGGGGGCGACTGGGAAAAGGGCGGCTTTATGGCCCCTACCCTGCTCTATAGCCCCAAACCCTGGGCGTGTGCAGCCCACGACCTCGAGCCCTTCGGGCCCGTAGCCACCCTGATGCCCTACCAAAGCCTGGACGAGGCTATCGCCCTGGCCCGGCGGGGCAAGGGCAGCCTGGTGGGGAGCATCGTTAGCTACGACCGGCAGGAGGCCCGCACCCTGTTCTTTGGCTGCGCCACCCACCACGGGCGGATGCTTATCCTCAACCGGGAAAATGCCCAGGAGTCCACCGGCCACGGCTCTCCCCTGCCCTTGCTCTTGCATGGGGGGCCAGGCCGGGCCGGAGCCGGCGAGGAGCTGGGCGGGCTACGCGGCGTCAAGCACTACATGCAGCGCTGCGCCGTGCAGGCCGACCCCACCACCCTAATGGTCTTGAGCAACGAGTACGTGCGCGGAGCCCAGCTCAAAGAAGACCTGTTGCACCCCTTCCGCAAGTACTTTGAAGACCTGGAGATTGGCGAGAGCCTGCTGACCCACCGCCGCACCGTCACCGAGGCCGATATCGTGAACTTCGCCAACCTCACCGGCGACTACTTCTACGCCCACGTGGACGAGATCGGGGCCAAAGACTCAATTTTTGGCAAGCGGGTAGCCCACGGCTACTTCCTGATCTCGGCGGCGGCGGGTCTGTTTGTGAGCCCGGCGCCGGGGCCGGTGCTGGCCAACTACGGGCTGGAAAACCTGCGCTTTATCGAGCCGGTGGGCATTGGCGATACCATCCAGGCCCGCCTCACGGTCAAGTCGAAAACGGCCAAAGACCCCAAGCCCGGCGAGCGGCCCACCGGGGTGGTGACCTGGGCGGTGGAGATTACCAACCAGGAGGGCAAAACTGTAGCCCTCTACGACATACTAACCTTGGTAGAGCGCAAACCTCAGCCTCAAGGCCAGATAGCCTCGGCTTGATAACCTTTTTCACCATGAACCAGCCGCCCCAAGGGATGCCCGGGCTCATGGGTAAAACACAGCAAGTAATTGCCCTCTATCCAGCGCTCGTACATCTTCTTGCGGGTCTTTAGGGTGGTCATGGGGTAGAGGTCGAAGGCCATGATGTAGGGCAGGGGGGTGTGGGCCATGGTGGGAATGAGGTCGGCGGTGTAGGCAAAGTGCTGGCCCTGCGAACGAAACTCTACCGCCTGCATCCCCAGGGTGTGTCCAGGAACCGGCACCACATACAGGCCCGGCAAAATTTCTTGCTCCCCCTCTACGGTTTCAAGCCGCTCGAGGAGGGGTTCGATGTTTTCCTGCAGGTAGCTGGCCCGGCTGCGCTCGTGGGGGTGCAGGGCCTCCTCGAGCTCCTGTTTTTGCACGATGTGGCGAGCATTGGGAAAGGTCGGCTGAAGCCGCCCCTCTATCAGGCGGGTGTTGAGTCCGGCATGGTCAAAGTGCAGGTGGGTGTGGATCACCAGTGAGATATCCTGCGGCCTTACCCCCAGAATTGCCAGCTGATCCAGCAGCGGGTTGGTTTCGCTCAAGCCGTAGATGCGACGAAACTTCTCGCCAGGTTTGCGGTCAATGCCGGTCTCGACCAGCACCAGCCGTTCCTGGGTGCGGATCAGCAAGGGGTTGAGCCCCAGTCGTACACGGTTTTGCTCATCGGGCGCAGCCAGCTTCGACCAGAGGTTCTTGGGCACCACGCCAAACATCGAGCCACCGTCCAGCCATATTTCGCCGTCGCTCAAAATCCAGAGGTCGAAGTTAGCGAGCTTGTGGTACAGGATGGGACGCATCGGGGATGATTATCTCAGGTTGGAAGGCCGCCAGTCTACGCCGCATGACGGCGACTGCATCCGGGCTTTGGTCTACCAACACGAAACCCCGCCCATTGCGCGCCGCCGCCTCGCCAGTAGTACCAGAGCCGGCGAAAAAGTCCAACACCGCCTCGCCGGGGTTGGAGTGCACCCGCACGATGCGCTCTAAAAGCCGCAGGGGTTTTTGCGTGGGATAGCCGGTTTTCTCCTTGGAGGAGGTCGGCACGATGGTCATCCACCAGACATCGGTGGGGGTTTTGCCCCTGGCGGCTTTTTCGGGCCCCACCATCTTGGGCGTTAGGTAGGGAATGCGGTCAATGGCCTCGTAGTTGAAGGTGTACTTCTTAGGGTCCTTGGCGTACCAGAGCAGGGTGTCGTGCTTGGCCGGCCAGCGGTTTTTGGAGCGCCCCCCGTAGTCGTAGGCCCAGATGATCTCGTTGATAAAGCTCCGTCGGCCAAAAATCTGATCCAGCAGCACCTTCACGTAGTGCACCTCGCGGTAGTCCAGGTGCACAAAGAGCGAGCCCTCCGGGGTGAGCAGGCGGTGGGCCTGAAGGAGCCGAGGGCGCAGGAACTCCACAAAGTCGTCAAAACGGTCGGGGTAGACCGGGGCCTTTAGCGGCTCGGTGCGGTAGCGCTTGCCCGCAAAACCGCGGTGCGGCCCCTGTTCATCGGCTATGGCCCGTATGCGTCGCCGCTGCTGGGTTTTGCGGGTGTTGAAGGGCGGGTCGAGGTAGATGAGGGGGAAGGATGCGTCGGGCAAGGTGGTGATGTAGTCGAGGCACTCTGCTTGCACAATGCGCTTCATCGGCCTGATTCTAGCCGATGAAAGGGCCTGGGACTCCCCGCAGTCCTTCGCGCACCTCCTCCAGTACCTCCCCTAGCCCCCTCCCCTCCTCTAAAGCCCGAATCAGGGCACTGGCAATCACCGCGCCATCGGCAGCCTGGGCGGCCTGCTCGGCGGTGGCCCGGTTGGAGATGCCAAAACCGATGGCCACCGGCGCATCGGTATGCTGACGGATGCGGTGCACCAGTTCGCTCAGGCCCTCGGGCAGCCGATCCCGCGTCCCGGTCACCCCAGCTACCGAGACGGTGTAGACAAAGCCGGTGCAGTAGGGCGCAACGGTCTGGATGCGGGCCTCGGTCGAGGTAGGGGCCAGCAAGAAGGTGGTCTCGAGGCCCACTTCCTGGGCCAGCGCAACCAGCTGGGGGTCTTCGTCGGGCGGCAGGTCGGGCAGAATCAGGCCGTTGGCCCCGGCTTCTTTGAACATCTGAAAAAAGGCCGCGGGGCCCACCGCCAATACCGGGTTGATATAGGTCATCAGGAAAAGGGGCTTGTCGGTCAGGGCCCGGATCTCCCGCACGAAGTGGGCCACGTCGGTCACGCGCAGGCCCTGGCGCAGGGCTTGCTCGGAGGCCCGCTGAATCACCGGCCCGTCGCCCAAGGGATCGGAGTACGGCAGACCCACCTCGAGCAAATCGGCATAGGGCAGCACCTGCCGGACGAGCTCGAGGTCTTGCCCACGGCTAGGGTAGCCGGCCATCACGTAGGGGATGAGCGCGGCCCGTCCCTCGGCTTTGGCCTTGGCGAAGGCTTCACGGGTGGTCATGCCTGGCCTCCTGTGCCTTCTTCCAACACCCGCATCACCTCCACCACGTCCTTGTCGCCCCGGCCCGAGAGGTTGATGACCAGCACCTGATCCGGCTCCATCTCCGGGGCCAGCTTGGCCGCATAGGCGATGGCGTGGGCCGACTCCAGAGCCGGGATAATCCCCTCCAGGCGGCACAGAAGCTGGAAGCCCTCGAGGGCCTCCTCGTCGCTGATGCCTACGTACTCGGCCAGGCCTTGCTCGGCATAGTAGCTGTGTTCGGGCCCCACGCCCGGATAATCGAGACCCGCCGAGACCGAGTGGGCCGGTAGAATCTGGCCGTCGTGGTCGTAGAGCAGGTACATCTTGGAACCATGCAGCACGCCCTTCCGGCCCGCCCCAATGCTCAGGCTGTGCATACCCGAAGCGGGCCCGTGGCCGGCGGCCTCCACCCCAATCAGGCGGGGGCGGTTTTCCTGGTAGGCAAAGGGCGCAAACACCCCAATGGCATTGGAGCCCCCACCCACGCAGGCCAGGATCACATCGGGGTTCTCGCGCCCCTCCTTCTCCCGGAGCTGGGCCTTGATTTCCTCGCCCACAATGCTCTGGAAGTCGCGGGCCATCATGGGGTAAGGGTGCGGCCCCACCACCGAGCCGATGATGTAGAAGCTATCGCGCACGTTGGTCACCCAGTCGCGGATGGCCTCGTTGGTGGCATCCTTCAGGGTGCGCGTACCGCTTTCCACCGGTCGCACCTCGGCCCCCAGGAGCTTCATGCGAAAGACGTTGAGGGCCTGCCGGCGCACGTCCTCGGCCCCCTGGTAGACCACGCACTCTAGTCCCATCAGCGCGGCGACCGTCGCTACTGAGACCCCGTGCTGGCCCGCGCCAGTCTCGGCAATCACCCGCTTCTTGCCCATGCGCTTGCACAACAGGGCCTGACCCAGGGTGTTGTTGATCTTGTGGGCCCCGGTGTGGTTCAGGTCTTCGCGCTTGAGATAGATTTTGGCCCCACCGAGGTGCCGGGTCAGGTTCTCGGCCAAGTAAAGGGGGCTGGGCCGACCCACGTACTCACGCAGGTAATAGTCGTACTCGGCCAGAAACTCGGGGTCTTGCTTATAGTGCAGATAGGCCTCGGTAAGCTCCTCTAAGGCCGGAATCAGGGTCTCGGGCACATAGCGCCCGCCGAACTCACCATAGCGGCCTTTGGGGTCGGGTAGGGGGTAACTGGGTAGGTGCATGGGTTCCTCTCGCAACTTGGATTGAGCTTGGGTTCGCTATACAACAAAAAACTCGAGGTCTTCGCCTCGAGAAAAGCCCCGGCGCGGGAAACTGACACCGCGCAAGGGCTCAGCAACGCCACCAGCGCTGGTGGTGCCACTTGTAGCTGCGGGGGGTACGGGGCCGCATGTTGTTCAAAGGGTAGCAAGCCCCCGGGCTTCCGTCAAGGATACTGAAAGCGGTCTGCACTTGCCGGACAGTTCGGTTAGAGTATGGCGGTATGGAAGCGTTTGAACACTACCTCGATCAGATGGCAAAAGTAGCCGTACAGGTGGGGCTGGGGCTCCAGGAGGGCCAGGAGCTGGTCATCACTGCTCCGATAGAGGCCGTGCCGCTGGTGCGAAAAATTACCGAATACGCCTATAAAGCCGGTAGCCCCCTGGTCAGCGTGCTCTACGACGACGACGCAGCCCACCTGCTGCGCTTTCAACACGCTCCCGAGGCCTCCTTCGACACCGCACCCAAGTGGCTCTACGACGGCATGGCCGAGGCTTTCCAGGCTGGAGCGGCCCGCCTGCACATCGCTGGCAACGACCCCAGCCTGCTTAAGGGTCAGAACCCAGAGCGGGTGGCCCGGGCCAACCACGCCCGCTCGCTGGCCTACCGGCGGGTATTGGAGCTCATCGCCAGCCACCACATCAACTGGAGCATTGTGGCCTACCCCCATCCGGCCTGGGCCAGGGCGGTTTTTCCAGATAGCGACGAGCAGGAAGCGGTAAAAAAGCTGTGGGAGGCCATTTTCAAAGCCTCGAGGCTCGATTCACCCGATCCCGTAGCCTCCTGGAAAGCCCACAACCAGTACCTCGCCGAGCGCGTGGCCTACCTGAATCACAAGCGCTACCACGCCCTGCACTTCAAAGGTCCCGGCACCGATCTGCTGGTGGGCCTGGCCGATGATCACCTCTGGGCCGGTGGTGCGACCCGGGCCAAGAATGGCGTGGTCTGCAACCCCAACATCCCCACCGAGGAGGTCTTCACCACGCCCCATAAAGACCGCATTGAGGGCTATGTGCGTAGCACCAAGCCCCTCTCCTATTTGGGCAGCCTCTTAGAGGACATCGAGATGCGCTTCGAAAAAGGCCGCGTAGTCGAGGCCAGAGCCAAAAGCGGGGCCGATGTGCTGAACCGGGTACTGCAAACCGATGAAGGCGCGCGTAGCCTGGGCGAGGTGGCCCTGGTGCCGCACTCCTCCCCCATCGCGCAAAGCGGCCTTCTGTTTTACAACACCCTCTTCGACGAGAATGCCGCCAGTCACGTCGCGCTGGGGCAGGCCTACAGCGAGTGCATTCGGGGTGGGAGCCAGCTAAGCCCCGAAGAACTCGCGGCCAAAGGTGCCAACCGCAGCCTCATCCACATCGACTGGATGATTGGCTCTGGAGAAATAGACGTAGACGGCATTACCGCCTCCGGGCAGGCCGAGCCCCTGATGCGTAAGGGCGAGTGGGTTTAGCGCCAGCTATGGTTCTTGAAAGGCCGCTTCTAGCCCAGCACCTACAGCTATTTTTACTGGATTCACAATGTGTATTTGCTAACTGAGCGTCTAATATGGTGCGTACCACAGTAAAAGTCAAATGGTAAGAGCGTTGGTTCTTATTGGGCTATTTACGCTGATGCTGGCGAAAAGCCAGGCCGAGTATAACGTTATAGAGCTGCACCTGATTATCGAGAACCGAGGGATTTACCTGCTCAGCCCGGTGGTGCAGAGCCCCCTCGAGGTGCAGGTGCGAAGCCCCCAGGAAAGCCGCCGCTTACTCTTCAGCTACGAAAGCATTCTCTCTCTGGAAGCGGCCTTTTCCAGTCCACCACAAGGCGCCGAGAACATCGAATGGTTTTACGATGGCCGCTGGTTCGTAAAACGAAACGGCTTCTGGGAACAGCAGGAGCTCGAACTAAAGGCTGCCACACCAACTGAAGTGGGCTGGCTTAAGGCTCAGCTTGACAAACTTTTCAAGCCACCGCTGGAGCTGGTGGATTTTCCCCAGCAGCCCGCCTTGCCCCCCTTGCGCTACGACCCCGAGCCGGGCGCCATTCTGTACAGCACCGTCTGGATACGCCCGGCTGAAGCGGCCAGCCTCGAGCTGCCCCGGCTCCTGGGCATCATCCCCGTGAAGCTAGGGGGACTGCGGCCACGCGGTGCCTGGCTTGGCAGCCCTGCGGAGGTGGAGCATCTGTGGCGGGAGTTTGGCCTTAGCAATCCGCCCAAAACCAACCCCAGCAGCGCGGTAGGCTTTTATTTTAGCGGGCTGCGCAACGAAAGCTTCAGGGCAAAGGTGCTGGATATGAAGCTGGAGGCTGAGGCCTTGCAGGCCGTGCTCGAGCTGGAATCAAGCGAAGCCCGCTCGCCTGAAATGACCGGGGTGCTGCTGGTCTTTGAAACCCCCCGGCGTGCTACCCTTCAGGTGGCCGACTCTAAGGGCAATATCCTGGGCACCTACCGCTAAGCGCACACCAGCCTAATCCTGAGGCCTTGGTCGGACAGGTTGAAGCTAGCCACCTTTGCACCATATAGGTGTTAACAAGCACCCACGCGCCAATTGTGCTGCATCAGGGGGTCAGTATAACCTGCTCACGACCGGGTTTGCTCGAGGTAGCGCTCCCAGGCTGCCAATGCGTGCGAAAAGGCGTAGCCCCGGTTTGCCAGAAACCGAATGGCCCGGGGTTTTTCGCCCCTGTGGCGGTTGGCATAGCGCCCCAGCAGGGCCACGGCTTCCTCTATCGGGTCGTGTTCAGCAGCCTGCTGTGCCAGCACCTGTTCTACTATCTCGCGCGAAACGCCCTTCTCCAAAAGGGCCCGGCGTAGCTTGGCCGCACCCCATTTCCCCGCATACAGCCTGGTATAACCTTCAGCGTACTGAAAGTCATCGAGATAGCCCAGCTGCTTGACCCGCTGCAACACTGCCGCCACCACGTCCGGCTCTGCCCTGCGGGCCAGTTTTTGGCGTAAGGCCGCCTCTGGGTAAGCCCTCGCCCCTAGCAAGCGCACCGCATACAAAAATAGCTGGTCGGGGGTCTCGTTCTTCATTCACCCCATTATGCTTTATGCGTAATGAGAAAGTTTGATTGGGCTTCCCTCCCCAAACCGCACTTGACGCTGGGGCATGAACCCTAGACACTAGACTGAGCCATCTGAGGTGGCTGCCGAGGCCCCCTGTATCCTATGCGCGTCTTTGCCATTGCCGACATCCATCTGTCTAAAGCCTTCCCCAAGCCCATGAACATCTTCGGGCCCGAATGGGACGGGCATCCCGAGGCTGTTTTTGAAGAGTGGCGCAAGGTTGTGAGCGATGACGACCTGGTTGTTGTAGCGGGGGATATCTCCTGGGCCATGAAGCTGCCCGAAGCCCTGCTCGACCTGGCCGACCTGGCCCAGCTTCCCGGCACCAAGGTACTGTTGCGTGGCAATCACGACTACTGGTGGCCCTCGATTAGTCGTTTGCGCCAGGTACTGCCGCCCCGAATGCACGCCTTACAACACGACTCGCTGATTATCGGAAACCTGGCCATTGCCGGTAGCCGCGGCTGGGATACCCCGGGCAGCTACAACTTCACACCAGAGGACGAAAAAATCTACAAGCGCGAAGTGGAGCGGCTGGCGCTCTCGCTCAAAACCCTCCAGGGCCATGACTACGAACATCTGGTGCTGGCCATGCACTATCCGCCCTATGGCCCCACCGGCGGTTCCACCGGTTTCACCGAGCTAATCGAGCGGCACCGTCCCACCTGTGTGGTCTACGGGCACCTGCACGGCGCCGACCCGGACAGGCTACCCAAAGACTGGAAAGGCATACCCCTATATTTTGTTTCTGCCGATGTGGTGCATTTCAGACCCCAGCTTATCCTCGAGACCCCCCACCAGATTCACACCTACCAGCCCTCACAGCAGACCCACACCTAAAAGCCGCGGTTCATGCCGGCTTCAGCAATCGCTTCGCTGAGGTACGTCCCCGTAAAGACCGGCGCACACCCCTCACGCCATTCGGCGACTTGTTGAACCTCCTTTCATCTGGGGTATCATCCAGGCATGATTACTGCGTTTGTCCTGATCCAGACCAGCCGCGAGTCCACCGCCGAAACCGCCGAGGCCGTCGCCGAAATTCCTGGTGTGGCCGAGGTGTACTCGGTTACTGGCGAGTGGGATCTGGTGGCTATTTTGCGCTTCAAGGATTTTGAGCAGCTCGACGATATCGTAACCCTGGGGCTACGCAAGCTAAAGGGCATCGAGCGCACCCAGACCCTGCTGGCTTTCAGGGCCTATTCGCGCAAGTTGCTCGAGCAGGGCTTTAACATCGGCGGCGAAGGTCTGTAGTCTCCCCATGTTTCGCTTTTTCATGCTAATCCAGCTTGGCCTCATGCTGCTGGGCCTGGTCTGGATGGAGCTGGCAGGCTATGCGGCCATAAAAAACCCCGATCCCCTGCGCGATAGCCTGTTCTTCTTGTTGTTGTTTTTTGGGCTGGTGGGGCTCGAGCGCCTGTTCTCTCTGCTATTCCCACAAAGCTTTCGGGTCGCCGAGGCCCTGCACGGCCAGCTTGGAGTGGTCATGCGCTCTCAAGGCATCACCCACCATCAAGCGCTGCTGCTGGCCCTGGCCTCTGGGGTAGGCGAAGAGGTGTTTTTCCGTGGTGCTTTACAAAATGCCCTGTTTGGCGACTGGCCGGGGGTGCTGCTCCAGGCCGTGGTGTTTACCATGTTCCACCCCGTACCCGACCGCCGGGCCTGGAGCTACCCGCTGTTCATCTTTTTGGGCGGGATAATGTTTGGGGCCGCCTATTTGCTTACTGGAAGCCTGATTCCAGGCATTCTAGCGCATTACCTCCACAACGCCAGGGGCTTCTACCAGCTGCTGGATCAGGGCGAAACAGGAAAGGGAATTTAGTCAGGTTAGGGCCAGACCTACGAAGTACGCCAGAGCCTCCATTCTGATATGCTTTGAGAGCTATGGCCTACAAGAAAATCACGGTTCCCGCAGGCGAGAAGATTTCCATTCACGATGGCAAGCTGCAAGTTCCCGACCAACCCATTGTGGGCTTCATTGAGGGCGACGGCACCGGCCCCGACATCTGGAGAGCCGCCCAGCCCGTGCTGGATGCAGCAGTAGCCAGGGCCTACGGCGGCAGACGCAAGATTGCCTGGGCCGAAATTTACGCTGGCGAAAAAGCCAACCAGGTCTATGGCGAGACCATCTGGCTGCCCGACGAAACCCTCGAGTTCATCCGCGAGTACCTGGTGGCCATCAAAGGGCCGCTCACCACTCCGGTGGGGGGCGGGATCCGCTCGATTAACGTGGCCTTGCGCCAGGAGCTCGACCTTTACGCCTGCGTGCGCCCGGTGCAGTGGTTCGAGGGGGTGCCCAGCCCAGTGCGCCACCCCGAGCTGGTCAACATGGTCATCTTCCGCGAGAACACCGAAGACATCTACGCCGGCATCGAGTTTCCCAAGGACAGCCCAGAGGTCAAGAAGTTCCTCGAGTGGTTCAAGACCGAATTCCCCAAGCCCTACAGCAAAATTCGTTTCCCCGAGACATCCGGCATCGGCATTAAGCCAGTCTCGCAAGAGGGTACCCAGCGCCTGGTAGAGGCCGCACTCAACTACGCCATCGACAACGACCTGCCGTCGGTCACGCTGGTGCACAAGGGCAACATTATGAAGTTCACCGAGGGGGCCTTCCGCGACTGGGGGTACGCCCTGGCCAAGAGCAAGTACGGTGCGGTAGATCTGGACGGCGGCCCCTGGCAGACCTTCACCAACCCCAAAACCGGCAAGCAGATCGTGGTGAAGGACATGATCGCCGACAACTTCCTGCAGCAGATCCTGCTGCGCCCCTCCGAGTACAGCGTCATCGCCACCCTTAACCTGAACGGCGACTACATCTCCGACGCCCTGGCCGCCCAGGTTGGGGGTATCGGGATTGCCCCTGGCTCCAACGTCAATTACTACACCGGGCACGCTGTTTTCGAGGCCACCCACGGCACCGCGCCCAAATACGCAGGCAAGGACCAGGTCAACCCCAGCTCGGTAATTCTCTCGGGCGAGATGATGTTGCGCTATATGGGCTGGACAGAGGCCGCCGATTTGATTATCCATGCCATGACCAAAACCATCGCCCAGGGGCGCGTTACCTACGACTTCCACCGCCTGATGGTAGCCGAAGGCCGCAGCGCAACCCTGCTCAAGTGCAGCGAGTTCGGCCAGGCGCTTATCGAGAACATGTAGGGCTACACCAAAAGATGTTCTCTGCGAAGGGGGGTTAAGTGAACCCCTCCTGAATCGTCCCGTTAGGGGCAGGTCAGAGCACCCTGGTTTTTTGAGCTAATGCTACCCACACTTCAGGCGGGGGCCCCGGAAAAAAGACCTTTTTATTACCCGTCCCGAAGGGGATCGTCCCGTTGGTGCACGGGCACCGCCCATCCCGAAGGGGATCGTCCCCTCGAGCGGGGCGAGCAGTCACTTGAACAGGCTGCTCACCCAAACTCGGTATAATGGGCATCATCAGGAGCGGTACTTTTCAGCTAAAAGAGGGAGGCTTCATGGTACAGGTTCTTTTGGTGTTGGGTTTTCTTCTGATGCTCTACAACACCTACACTGGCTTTCAGATGAAGGGCAAAGCGCCCGGTGGGGTGATTGGAGAACGGCTCACCCAGCTCAATCTGTTTATTTTGCTTTTCGCGCTGGGGTATCTGGTTGTGGGGGTGCTGACCTGGAGTCGCCCAGTTGACGCCCTGCTGCTGATTGTGAGTCTAATTTTGTTGTTTGGAGCGATATTTGTCCTGCTGGTTCTACGACTAGTACAGGCCGTATTAGCAGCACTCGAGGGTTGATGCAAATCTACCGCCAAACCTCCAAAGCGCTGGATATTTTCCTCAACCGGGATGAGCGCCTGGTGTATGCCCTTTGTCGTGAGGAAATAAGCGACATCGTGCTGGCCCAGCGTACCCAGCTCCCGCTGGACGTTCTGAACAACACCCTATCTGCGTTGCTCGAGCATGGCCTGATCGAAATAGTGGCGTCATCTCAAAGTGCGCCAAGCCAGCCAGCAGATCCACAGCCTGCCACGCCCACGCCGGATAAGCTGGTTGCTACAAAAGCCCAGCTGGCCGCCATTCTCAAGGCCGAACTGGGAGAGCACGCAGCAAAGTTTCTACCAGAAATTGAGCAGAAACAAAGCCTGGGCGAGCTCGAGGACTGGAGCCACAAACTGGTAATAAAGCTCAGGCTAACCCTGAGCCAAAAAGCTGCGAATGCCCTCGAGGCCCGCCTGCAATCTCTTTTTGCCTAGAGAACAGTTCCCCCAAAACCACCGGCAAAGCGCGCCTGCAGAGCGTAAAGTGCCCGGTTTATCCCTCCAGCTCTTGCAGCACCCCACGCAGGCGACGGGTCATGACCTGGGCGTACTCCACCCATTCGGCCAGAGCCTGCTCTACCGACTGACGCATCAAAAACTCGCCTGGCGAGAGGCGTTTTAACAGCAGGAATGGAGGGCTGCTGAGGCTCTCGAGCACCTTTTGTAAGCGGTCGGCCTCGAGGTTCAGCTCCCGCGCCATTGGCATCAGGTCGGCCAGCAAAAAGACCCGCTGCGCCGGCTGGTCGGCCAGCAGGGTCAGAACCGCCGAAAAGTGGCTGCGCTCGCGCAGAACCCCCGAAATTTCGCCCTCGATGGCCTGTATGGATTCCAGGTCTATACGGCCTTCCCGCAGCAGGCGTTCGATGTCAAGAGGCCCTACTGGAAAGACATCGCGCAGCTTAACCAGTCGCTGCAAGGCCTCGGGTGAGACGTAGCCCAGGCCTGCCTGCGCCAGCCCCGAGGGCCGCACAGCGGCGATCTCGGCCAGGGCTTCGGGCCTGGAAGACTCGCCAGCCACAATGGCGGCATACTGCACCCGGCCCTGCTGGCGGTAGGCCAGCAGCTCTTTAGACTCCATCTCACCAAATTTAGCCAGAGCCAGGTGAAAGGTTCGCCGCCCCAAAGCCGCCCTGAAAACCCAGGGCGCGCTACCCGACTCTCGAGAAAACCCCAAAGCCTCGAGATCAGCTGAAAATGCAGGCACCTCGCTTGCAATCGGCTTGTGCGGGAAAATAACCTCTTTGGGATAAGGCGTAACCTTGACCCGCTTCTCGGGCTTTTCTGGCAAGGGTTCGCTGGGCTTTTGTCTGGGGCGCTCTGGCTCGGCCTGGCGGGGCCGGGCCGGCTTGGCTACGGGCGTTAGAGCTTCCAGCGTAATCTTGTCACCCTCGAGGTGCAGCACAATTTTGTCATTCACACCCAAACGCCGTTTGAGGTAGTAAGGCGCAAGGCCCTCAAGGCGGCTATATGCCCAGTTAACGGTGGCGTCATAGGTTTCGCCATCTTCATCGAGAAGGGCAATCCGCTCTTTGCCCTGCAAAAAAACCCGCAGTGGCTGGGTTAGGCTCATGGTTCCAGTGTTAAGGCAAGTGCTGGTGAGGACGTAGCGCGCAATCATAGGTTTCCTAACGGGCCTTGTTGGCCAACTGGCTGGTCGGGGTCGGGTGGCCTGCGGTAAGCATGTAATACATTTCGCGTGCGACCTGTAGCGTGGTTTCCACGTCTCCCAGGGCGCGGTGACGGCCGGCAATGGGCCCCAGGTCGAAGGCCCAGGCCAGGGCATCCAGCCCGCGTTTGGGAAGTCCGGGCAGGGCCTTGCGGGCCCAGTCTATCGTGTCTACCACAGGGTTATCCAGTCGGTAACCCAGGCGCCGCAAGCGAGGCTGCAAAAAGCCCAGGTCAAAGCCAGCATTCTGGATAATCAGGGTGGCGTTGTCCAAGAGTGGCAGGGCTTCACCTAGAACTGTGTAAATATCGGCAGCACCGCGCACATCCTGGTTTCGGATTCCGGTCAGTCGGCTGATGAAAGGCGGAATCGGCATGCCCGGATTGACCAGCCGCTCAAACACCGTGAGCTGGCCATTTTCCAGGCGAATCAGGGCCAGCTCGATAATTTCGCTGTTTTCCGGGGAAAGCCCAGTGGTTTCTACATCGAGCACCACAACTGCTTCGCCCGGTGCTGGAAAACTGTATTTCCACTCCCACAAACCCACCTCAGCTGCGACGCGTTCAAAACGCCCATCCAGCAGGCTTTTCAGCAGGTCGCTGGCCCAGGAACCTTTGGGCAAGCCCTGTGCGGCCAAGAGCTGCTCGGCCAGGGAGCGCTCGGGAAGGTGGCGGCCAACGCTGCGTAGATGGCGGGCGAGTCGGGTAGATAGTCGGTAGTGGGTAGGACTCATGGATTGGGGTTTGGGTATCGGCGATGCGTGCGGCATAAGCACGAAACCTCGAGGTAAGACTTGAGACCCGGTAAAGAGCCAGAAAATACCTGCGAGTTCACAGATGAATTCGAGGTCTCGCAGGGAGTATACCGCAGCTTACACAGATATGACAGGCCTTATAACCGTTAACGGAGTCGCGTTAAGTCGGCGTTTCTTTCTGGGTTTGCCTGCCGGAACCTAAAGCCAGGCCCAGGTCTGCCACCCAGACCACCCCCGACCTACAAGCTGGCCACTCGAGCAAAGGCCCCTTCGGTAGCCTGCTCAAAAGCGTTGGCTGCAACAAATATCTGCTCGTCGTGCAGTGGTTTGCCTATAAGCTGAACCCCCACCGGCAGGTGCCCCTCAAACCCCGCCGGAATGCTCATGGCCGGCACCCCAGCCAGGTTAATGGCTACGGTGTCGATGTCGGCCAGGTACATCGAAAGGGGATCGGCGGTTTTTTCGCCAAAACGGAAGGCCGGGAAAGGGCTGGTTGGGGTAAGAAGCAGGTCAGCCCTGGCAAACGCCGCGTCCAGGTCGGCTTTAATTTTGGCTCGAGCCCGTAAGGCTTTGCCGTAATAGGCCTGGTAGTAGCCGGAGGATAGCACAAAAGTGCCCATCAGTATGCGCCGCTGCACCTCGGGGCCAAACCCCTGCTCACGGCTTCGCATCATGGTCGCGATGCTGTCTTCGGCAGGCACCCGCAGGCCATACAGGGTTCCATCATAGCGGGCCAGGTTGGAGCTGATTTCGGCGGTGTTAACGATGTAATAAGCGGCCAGGGCGTAGTCGAGGGTGGGCAGGCTGACCTCCACAAAGCGCGCACCCTGGGCTTCCATCACGCTTCGGAAGCGCTCGAGGGCCTCCAGCACCCCCGGTGAATTACCCATAGCCAGGGCTTCTTTGACAATACCGATGGTGAGGCCTTTGGCCGAGGCCTGCAAGGCCGCCACAAACCGAGGCTCGGCTTCCAGGCTGGTGCTGTCCCGGGGGTCGTAGCCGCTCACCACGTCGCTCAGCAGGGCCAAATCCTGCAGCGAGCGGGCCATAGTACCCACCTGATCTAAGCTGCTGGCCGTAGCCACCACCCCATAGCGTGAGATGCGGCCATAGGTAGGCTTGAAGCCGTAAACCCCACATAGCGCAGCCGGCTGGCGCACGCTCCCGCCGGTGTCGGTGCCGAGCGCCAGCGGAACCATACCGGCTGCTACCGCCGCCGCCGAGCCCCCCGAGGTGCCCCCCGGCACCCGCTCGAGGTCCCAGGGGTTGCGGGTAGGGCCAAAAGCCGAATACTCGGTGGAAGAACCCATGGCGAACTCGTCCATGTTGGCCTTGGCTACCAGCACCGCCCCAGCCTGGTGCAGCTTTTCCACCACAGTCGCGTTGTATGGCGGCACAAAGTCGGCCAGCATTTTAGAGCCACAAGTCGTCTGTAAGCCTTGGGTACAGATATTATCCTTGATCACAATGGGAACACCGGCCAGAGGAAGGTTCTCGCCCTTGGCGAGGCGCTCTTCCACCGCTCTCGCCTCGAGCAGGGCCTGGGGGTTCAGGCGAATCAGGGCATGAACCTGAGGCTCGAGCTGCTCTATTCGCTTTAGAGAAGCCTCCACCACCTCGCGCGGCGAGCCCTGACCCGACTGGATGCTCTTCACAATTTCTTGCGCCAACATACCGCCCCATGATAAGGCGCATCAGCTCGAAGTGGCATACCCCGCTAGGTCATGGGAACCATCCAGCGAGATTCCCGGTTGAGGGCGTTTTGAGCTGAAAAAGTCACTGCTTGAGGGGGCCTTCACGGTGCATGGCCCAGCGCCACTGACGGCTATCGCGCCGCACTCCCCAAATGCTGGTCGAGAAATGCAGTGGTCCGTTGTGCAATCTGGCTCCAACCCTCTTCGGCGCTTATGGTGGCTGGGTTGTCGCCCCGCTGGGGGCCGTAGGCCCCAAAACCAGCATGGTTCAGACCAGGGATGACCTGTTTGAGCGTATTTTTGGGAAACTTAGGCGCGCTGGCCTCGAGCTGCTCCCCACGCACAACCCCGTCCCGCTCACCAAACAGGGCCAGGGTCGGGAGGTCTTTTCCCGACAGGTCATTTTGCGGGTAAGCAGCCCACATCACCAGGGCTCTGACCTCGGGGTTGCTCTGGGCAAAGTTGGAGGCCACCACCCCGCCCAGGCTGTGTCCACCCACGGCCCAGGGCAACTCTGGTGCTTCGGCCAGCGCTGCTCTGGCCTTGCCCTGCTCGGTAACGGCCAGGTTGAAGCGAACCCGCAGCAAGGCAACCCGGTACCCAGCCGCTGCAATCTTGCGTAAAACAGGGGCATAGGCTTGAGGCTCGACCAGCCCACCAGGATAGAAGGCCAGCCCCCCCTTAACCGTCCCCTGGGGGGTAAATACCCAGCCGTAAGGGGTGGCCTGCACCTGAACCTGGCTATCCGGTGCCAGGGCCTCCAGGGCCGCCTGGGTGGGCGGATAGGAGGTCAGCGCCCGCTGGGTGTACCAGACGATGGCTGCAGCAAAAAGCAACAGCCCTCCAAAGAAAACCAACCAGAACACACGTTGTTTGCTCATAAAATCCAGGCCGACAAGAAATCTTCTTATTTTGGGGCTTTAACCGAGTTTGGCTGAACCGTTGGCGTCCACCTCGACCAAAGGGAGTGTTGCAGGATGCGAAACTCTGCGAAGCCGGTGTTGGAGGAAGCCGCACACCAAGCAGGCTAGGCAAAGCTTCAGCTGGCTTCGTAGTTCCCCTTGTACTCCAGCCGCTCGCGCCCTTAGTCGCCGATGGCCGGGACGGCACCAACCGCTTGTAGCTCGCGGCGCAGCTTATCATAGCGCCGCCGCTCGAACAGGTAAAAGGCCGCCGGCACCACATACAGCGTAAGCAGCATCGAGACCGAGACCCCACCCAGGATGATAATCCCCAGCGGGCGGCGGAACTCCGAACCTTCACCGCTGGCGGCAATGAGCGGAATGGAGATCATCAGCACCGTGAGGGTGGTCATCAGGATGGGACGCAGGCGCAGGCGTCCGGCCTCGACCAGGGCCTCATACAAAGGCTTTTCGCGGGCCTGGCGTACGGCAAAGTCCAGGAGCAGGATGGCGTTTTTGGTCACCAGACCAATAAGAATCACCACCCCCAGCACCGAAATTACGTCCAGGCCACTGCGGAAGAAATAGAGGAACCAAAACGCCCCTACCAGCGCCAAAGGCACCGGAAGTAGCAGGTACAGCGGATAGCGAAAGGTGTTGAACTGGCTCGAGATCACCAGGAAGTTCAAGAGCAAGGCCAGCCCGAAAGCAATGGGGGCACTGCGGGCCAGGTCGCCCACAAACGCCGTGGAACCCTGGGTTTCCAGCTGCACGCCGTCGCTAAAGACCCCCGCTTTTTCCAGCTCCTGCCGCACCAGGTTGGAGAGCTGGAAGGTTCCAATCTCGGAGTTGGGGGCCCGGTTGGCGTTGATACCGGCAGAGAAGGCCTGGTTGGTGCGCGAGAGCTGGGCCGGGGTCTGGCGGCTTTCAAACTGCCCCAGGCTGCCGATGGGCAGGGTGCTCCGCAGGGCAGGAGCAGCCACCGGAAGCGAAAGCAGGCTGGACTGATCGGGCACCAAGCGCGGGTCGGCTCGAACCACAATGGGAATATCGTCGCCGCCCGAACGGACGTTGCCCGCCTCGGTGCCGGCATTGTAGATGCGCAGGGTCTGGGCCAGGTCGCTTGGGGTGAGGCCCGTGCCGATGAGCCGGCTGGGGTTGGGCACCAGCACCCGCTCGGTGGCGGTTTCCTCGAGGCTGCTGCGAACGTCTATCAGGTAGGGCAGGTTTCGCATGACCTCGAGGGTCTGCCGGTTTTTCTCCGCCAGCAGGGCGGGGCTGGGGGCGGTCAGGGTGAATTGCAGGTCGGCGGCTCCCCCTGGCCCTCCTTCGGGCACGGTTACCCGCAAATCAGCTTCGGGTCGGTCACTCAAAAGCTTCTGCAGGGCTTCGCGGAAGCTCGGCAAAAGTTCATAGACATCCTGGCGTTCACTCTTGCCCACCAGCTCGACCACAATGCGGGCCCGCTCGGGGTTGCCTCCCCCTAGGGTACTTTGCGAGCTGCCCACGGTATTGAGCACCGAGCGCACCTCGGGGCGGGCCACCAGCCAGGCCTCGAGGCGGCGCGAGAGGGCATCGGTCTCGGATAAGGCGGTGCCCTTGGGCAGCACCAGATCCACGTTCATCTGCCCGTTGTCGTTTTTGGCGGTGAAGTTGAAGGGAATTTTTGGGGCCACATAGCCGATGCTCAGGAAAAAGACCAGGCCCACCAGTAGCACCCAGGGGCTTTGCTTCAAAGCCGCGGCCAGGCTGCGGGCGTAGAACTCCCGCAAGGCCAGGAACACCCTTTCGGACACCCCGTGCAGGCTTCCGGTGATGGCTCCGGCCAGACCAAACACCAGCGAGAACAGCCAGCGCAAGGGGGCCAGCAGCAGGGTAAAGGGGGTAATCAGCACGTTGAACCACCGGCGCGAGGGGTTCAGGCCCGGCTGCTGGTAGACGTGCAGACGCAGACCCCAGTGCAGATCCTGGCCCAAGCCCAGCACCCGCTGGCCGAGCTGGCGCCAGGTGGGGGGTTCGGGGTCGGGGAAGTAGGCCAGGCGCACGGTGAGGAAAAACAGGGCCTCGAGCCAGCTCACCGCGATGGCCGCCGCCAGCACGATGCCAAACTGCCGGAAGAACTCCCCGATAATGCCTGGTAGAAAGCTGATCGGCAAGAACACCGCCAGAAGCGAAAGGGTGGCCGCCGAGACCGCCGAGAGCACCTCAGTGGAGCCCTTGAGCACCGCCTGCAGGTTGTCGTAGCCCATCTGGCGGTAGCGCTCGATGTTCTCCGAAAGCACGATGGAGTCGTCCACCACGATACCCACCGCCACGATGATGGCCAGCAGGCTAATCACATTGAAGGTAAAGCCCAGCAGGCCAAACACAATCAACGCGCCCGACATGGTGATGGGAATGGCCAGCACCACGCTAAAGACCGAGTTGAGCTTGCCTAGGAAAATCAGGGTGATGAAGGAGACGATGGCGGCAACCAGCAGCACCTCGCGGAAAGTGTCGTTGACGGTGTTTTCGATGAAGGTGGTGGTATCGCCCACAATACGGGCCTGGTAGCCTTGCGGCAGCCGGACTTCCTGCAGGGTGCGCTTGATGCCCTGGGCCACCGCCACTGCGTTGGAGTCGGGGGTTTTACGCACAGCCAGCGGGATTACCGGCTGGCCGTTGAGCCGGGTCAGGCGGGTGGGGTCGGCCTGGGCATCACGCACCACGCCCAGATCCCGCACCCGCAGGCCACGGGCTGGATCCACCAGAATGTTCCCGACTTCCTCGGGGGTGGTGGGGGTGTTGCGTAAGGTAAAAAGCAAGCGCTGCCCCCGGTCGCTCTGGGTTCCGGCGGGCACGGCCAGCGCCGAGGCCTGGATGGCGCCCACCACCTGGGCTGGGGACAGGTTATAGGCGCCCACCTTGTAGGGGTCGAGCAGAACCTGCACCTGCCGCTCGGGCGCCCCCTGTACCTGCACGTCGGCTACCCCTGAGATGAGCTGTAAGCGGGGCTTTAGCACGTCGTTGGCGTACTTGGCTACCTCGCGCAGGTCGCGTCCATCGGCTGAGAGGGCAATAAAGAGAATCGGTGAGGCCGCGGGGTCGAAGCGCTGCACCACCGGGGTCTGGGCATCGCGGGGCAGTTGCCCCCGTACCGCCGACACCCGCTGGGAAACATCGGTAGCCACCCGGTTGATATCCTGGCCAAACTCGAAGGAAACAATCACCTGGGAAAAGCCCTCACCCGAGAGCGAGGCGATCTGGTCGAGGCCCGACAGGGTGGAGACCGCATCCTCGATGGGGCGACTCACCTGCTGTTCGACTTCTTCGGGCCCGGCTCCCGGGTAGGCCGTGGTCACGGCCACCACCGGAATCTCGAAGCGGGGCAGCAGGTCTACCCCCACCCGGCTGCCGGTGATAAGGCCGAACAACACCATGGCCAGGAAGACAGCCGTAGAAAACACCGAGCGCTTTACAAAGAAGGCAATGATCGGATTGACCGGCTTGCCGTCTGGGGGTTCGGGAGCTACAACAGGGCGTTCTGGCTGGCTCATACCCACCTCTGGTTCATGCGGGTGCTAAACAAGGTGCTCACTGCACCACCTCCACCGCGTCCCCATTGCTGAGGCTCGAGGGCACCGGAAAGACCACCGGTCCACTGCCCAGCCCCTCCACCGCGACCCGGGCTCCGGTATCGCCCAGCACCCGCACCGGGGTGCGTACCGCCTTGCCCTCCTGCACCACAAACACGTAGGTGCTGCGGCCCTCGGTGCGCAAAGCGCCAGCGGGCAGCAGGCTGCCCTGGGCCAGGGTGAGGGTGTAGCGCACCTGGCTGCTGGCCCCGGGGGGCAGGTCGCCTTCGACCTGAGCGGTCAGCTCGACCAGGCGATCGGTGCCGGGCACTTTGCTGCTCTTGCGCAGGGTAGCGGGGTAGCTCTTGCCCCCGTAGAGCACCTCGACCTTGCTGCCCAGCGGCAACGCGGCGGCTTCCTCGGGGGGCAGGCGGAAGGTGGCCTCGAGCCTCGAGGTATCGGCCAGCCGGAAAGCCCGCTGCCCTGCGCTCACAAACTCGCCGGGGTTGGCAAAAATCTCCGCCACCACCCCCGCAAAAGGGGCCCGTACCTCGGTGTCGGCTACCGCTCGCCGGGCCTGGGCCAGTTGGTTCTGGGCTTGCTGCACCTGTAGGCGCAAGAGGGCCAGGTCTTCGCTGGAAGCCCGCTGGGCCCGGGCCAGGTTTTCACGGGCGTTGTCGAAGGCAGCTTTGGCCTGGTTGTAGGCAGCCTCGAGGCCGGTGAGTTCAACCTGCGAGATGGCCCCCGCCTTGAAGAGTTGTTGCCCCTCCACGTAGCGCCGCTCGGCCACCTGGAGGTTGGCCTGGGCCGATTCCAGGCTGGACTGCAGGGGAGCCAGAGAACCCGAGGTCGAGCGCTGGGCCCGCTCGAGGTTCACCTGGGCCTGCTCCAAGGCCAGCTCAGCGTTACGCAAGGCGGTTTGAGCGTTGGCAGGGTCGAGCCGCAAGACCACCTGGCCCTGGACGACCCGGCTGCCCTCGGCCACCCGCACCTCCAGCACCTTGCCCGAGGCCGTGGCCCCCACCTGGCTTTCCCGCACCGGCAACAGGGTAGCCCCAGCGGTACGCACGGTGGTCAAAGCACCGCGCTCGGGCTGCACCACCCGCACCTTGACACTGCGGGAGACAGCGCTCTGTGTCGAAGCGGGGTTTTCGCTCTGGGTCGCGCGGCGCGGCCCACACCCAGCCAGCAACAGCGCCGCCAGCCCCAGCCAGAGCCAGGTTCTGTATGCGGCCTGGTTCATCAGCGACCCCCCGCCAGCAGGCTGTAGTAAGCCCGGAAGTAGTTCCCCAGGGCTTGCTGGGCGGCCAGCTCGGCCTGGGTGTAAGAAAGCTCGGTCTGGAGGTAGGTCACCTGGCTAATCAGACCTGCCTCCAGGCGCTTTTTATCGTTGGCGAGGGCTTCACGGGCATTGGCCAGGGCGGCCTGCTGTACCGCCAAAGACCTGGCGGCAGCCTGGAGGTTCTGGTACAGGGAGTCGTACTGCAGCGCCAGGCCGCGCTCAATTTCCTTCGCACCCGCAACGGCCTGTTCGGCCCTCGACCTGGCCGCGTCTATATCAGCCCTGGCTGCATAGCTGGGATCCAGCAGCTCGACCTGGAGCTGGGCCAGCTCGGCCCGCTGACGGGCCTGCAAAACGTCGGGGTTCTTGGCCAGCAACCCTTGCAACACACTGGCCTCAGGCAAGGCCGGCGGGGAGGGCAGGGGGGTTATGGCATTGAAAGCACCCACCAGGCTGCGCAGCGAGCTTTGGGCCAGGGCCAGCCCATTTTCGGCCCGACTGGCGTTGCTCTTAGCATCGTCCAGGCGGTTCTGGGCGTTGCGGACGTCCAGGGCCGTGCCGGAGCCGTTGCGCTGGCGAATCTGGGCAATCTCTAGGCCACGGGCGGCCACCTCGAGGGCCTTCTGGGCCAAGCGCACCTGCAGCTGGGCCTCGAGCACCTGGGTATAGCTCGCCACAATGCTGCTCTGGGCCTGGGCCAGGGAGCGCTCATAGCTGGCCTGGGCCAGCGCCGCGCGCTGCTCGGCCTGCACCCGGGTGGGGCGGGTTAGCAGGGGGTCGGACAAAACCCGCCCCAGGTTGGCTTTTGCGTCGTCCAGTTCGGCTTTAGCTGCCACCACCGGGGCCTGTTCTACCGCTTTAGCTAAAGCGGACTCGAGGGTCAGGCCTGGGCCTTGGGCTAGGGTAAAGGAGGTCAGGAGCAGGGCCAGTTGTGCAAGAAGGTTGGCAACAGCCATTTTCATCGGTTCACCTCGCTGAGGGGTAGGGCAAAGTAGCGGTACAGATCCAAAATTCGCTGGGTTCGGTTGAGTTCGGCCTGTTCAAGACTGAGCCGGGCCTGGGCCAGGGCCAGTTCGGCCTGGAGGGAGGAAAGCGGGCTCACCAGACCCAGCCGCTCGCGCTCGCGGGCTTCGGCCAGGCTGCGCTCGGCGTCAGCACGGGCCTGAAGGGCGTTGGCCAGGCTCTGCTCGGCAGTTTGCAATGAAGAGCGCAGCAAATCCTCCTGGAGCTTGCTGTTGCGGCGGGCTGCCTCGAGGGCCTGCCGGGCGGCGTCTACCTGCTTCTGGGCTGCTTCGATGGCATCCGCCACACCAAGTGCAATGTTGGCCGAGAGCCCGATTTGCAGGGTGCCCACGATGCGATTCTGGGGAGCGCTGCGGCCCTGGGACTGGTTGGTGTAGCTAAGGGTGGGTTGCAGGGTGCGGGAGTTGATGGAGAGGGTTAGCGAATCGTTGTCGGAGGTGTTGCGGGTGTAGCTGCCCTGCACCACCGGCAAGACCCCCCGCAAAGCCCGGTCGTAGGCAATCTGGGCGTTGGCCAGCTGTAGCTCGGCCTGCCGTACCTGGGGCGGGAGGCCCTGGCTGGGCACAATCAGGCGGGGTGGGGCGGCGCTTCCCTGACCAATCAGTTCAAAGAGGCTTTGCCGGGCCAGGGCCAGGTTGCGCTCGGCATCGGAGAGCTGGAGGGCCGCTTGCCGCAGGCTGGCCTCGGCCTGGCGCACCTCGCTGGGGCTGGCGGCCCCGCGGCTTTCGCGCAGTTTGCTGGCCTCGAGGTTGGCCTGAGCCAGCTGCACCCCAAGCCGGGCCACCTCGAGCCCCGTCTCGGCCAGACGCACCCGCAAAACCGCCTCTACCGCCTGGGCCTCGAGCTGGGTACGGGCCTGCCGCAAGCCCAGGGCCGCCTGCTCAACCCCCAAAGCGGCCTGGTTGGCTGCGTCCGACACATCGCCAAAGGGAAAGGGAGTAAAGGTCAGGCCCAGGGTTATCTGCCGCCCGTCGCTGGGCAGACTGGCGCACTGCGGGTTGAGCGGGTTGGGGCAGGTAGGCGCGCCAGGAGGCGGCGTAACCTCGAAAAACGAGAACCCCCCCTGGGCCTGAAAGCTCACCGGGCTCAAGGTAGCGCGTAGCTGGGCCTGGGCCGCCTCGAGGCCCAGACGGGCCTGTAGCAGCGAGGGGTGGCTTTCCAGCGGGGCAAAGAACCCCTGGGCCAGCCCGTTCACAGCCAGTGCCATCCAGATGAGAGCTGCCGACCTGGCCGCCACTGTGCCAAATTGGGCGCTGTGGGGTTTGTTCATGGCTCCACCACCTGTTCGTAGGAGGCCATGCCCTTGCCGGGGCTGGCGTCAATGAGTTTGCGGTAGCTTTCGGTCAACATATTGAGCTCCTCCTGGCTCAGGCGCGCAAAGCGCTCACGCGAAACCGCCCGCCAGTGTTCACGCATCTGCCCCAAAAAATCTTTCCCAGGCTCGGTCAGCAAAATGCGCACCTTACGTTTGTCACTGGCGTCCAGTTGCCGCCGCACCAGGCCGCGCTCCTCAAGGCCGGTTAGAAGCTGCGATACCCCAGGCGGCGAGGCATCCATCACGAAGGCCAGGCTCGAGGGCTGATCGATTCCCTCCGAGATGCACATCAGCGCAAAAGCCTGCATCGGAGAGATTCCGAGTCCGGCAAAGGCTTTTTGCTGGTCGAGCCGCATCTGCCACACCAGGTGGGTGGACAGCCGCCACAGCTCGTCCAGCGTTTCGTCCAGGGCAAAGTTCATACGCATGAAATATTAGGCTAACTAATGGGTAAGGAAAGCGAGCTTCGCTACACTTTTCACAAAAACAACACCATCGAGACCCGCTAAGGCGTCGCAGGTTGGGCTATACTAGAGCCCGAATTTGTTTTAGCCTCTCCCCCGCCCGCTTGACCTGGCGGGGGTTAAGCGAGCTCAAAATTATGTGTCAGCGCATGGTAAGCTACTAGCAACATGGGGGAAAAGGTCTTTGAAGAGCGGGAGCTGATTTTAGAGCTGTTCCCTGGAACTTCCCCGGAGCTGTTGCCTCCGGGGGAAGTGCTTTATTACCGCGATAAAGATGGGCGGGTGCACATCGAGGAAAGCCCGCTTCATCTGCTGCTGGAGCCCCTCGAGTCCTCCGGCAGCACCACACCCATCATCTGCGAGGCCTGCCAGCGGCACGTTTCCCGCACAGCCGCACAGTTTTTTCGCTTTGGGGTGGGACAGGATGGCCGCCGCTTTCGCTATGTGGCCCTATGCCGCGACACCGAAAGCTGCTCGGGGGCGGCCCCGCCTGGGCGTTTGAGAGAAATCCTGTTGCGGGGTATACTACCCTGAGCAGGTGGACGATCCCCTTTGGGACAGACCGCTGGCGCGGCTGTTCACCGGTGGGCGGCCTCCTTTGGAGCAGGCTATTAAAGCTGTTCTCCATAGGAAGGCAGACAGTTGGGCTCGGCTCGGCAATGCCGGGCCTCTTCCATGACCAAAACAAGCGGTCTCGAATCAACACAGTGGGAGTAAAACATACTCGGAGCGCCACAACATTACCCCAGGAGGCTGGATGGCACGCGAAGTCAAGTTAACAAAATCGGGATACGAACGACTGGTGGCCGAACTTGAGCAAGAACGGGCCCGGCTCCAGGATGCCACGCGCATTTTGCAAGAACTCATGGAGTCTTCCGACGATTACGACGACTCGGGCCTGGAAGATGCCAAGCGCGAGAAAGCCCGCATCGAAGCCCGCATCGACTCGCTAACCGACACCCTCTCGCGCGCGCAAATCATGGAGGAAGAGGGCACCAAAGTTAGCGTGGTAACACTGGGGGCTGTTGTCAACCTGAAGTCGAAGCAGGGCGACCACATGGAGGTACAGGTGGTAGCCCCCGCCGAAGCCAGCGTGCTCGAGCACCCCATGAAAATCTCTGACGAAAGCCCCCTGGGTAAAGCCCTGCTGGGCCAGAAGGTGGGGGCCAGGGTGACGCTCGAGACCCCCAAAGGCAAAAAAGAGTTCAAGATAGAATCCATTCGCCACTAGTTGCCCGATAAGCTAGACGCCAGCAGTGCAGGCTGGTGGCGTTTTTTGCTATAGCCAAATTTGACAAAGTCAGCCTGCCCGCGCTTAGACTCTATAAGCTGGATGTGCTTATGCCCGAATACAGCGAACAGACCCAACAACGCCTAGCCAACCTCGAGGCCCTTGCGCAAGCCGGCTTCGAGCGCTTCCCCTACCGCTTCCCCAAAACCCACGACGCCGCCCAGATTCTTGCCAGCCACGCCGGCGCAGAACCCCAGCAAGAGTGGCCCGACCAAGAGGTTCGGGTAGCCGGCCGCCTGATGACCTTTCGGCACATGGGTAAGGCCAGCTTCGCCCACATCCAGGACGCCACAGGCCGGATTCAGCTCTACCTGGCCCGTGACCTCACCGAGCACTACGACCTGATCAAAAAACTCGATATTGGCGACATTGTGGGGGTAGAGGGCACGGTCTTCACCACCAAGACCGGCGAAATTACCATCAAGGTCAGGAAGTTTACCCCCCTGGTCAAGTCGCTGCATCCCCTGCCCGACAAGTGGCACGGCATCCGCGATGTAGAAACCCGCTACCGCCAGCGCTACCTCGACCTGATACAAAACCCCGAGGTGCGCGAAGTATTCCGCATCCGCAGCCGCATGTTGCGCTATATCCGCGACTTTTTCGACCAACGCGGCTTCCTCGAGGTTGAAGGCCCCACCCTGCAAGCCATTGCCGGCGGCACCGAGGCCAAACCCTTCAAGACCTTCCACAACGCCCTCGACCACGAGTTTAGTCTGCGCATCGCCCTCGAGCTGCACCTCAAGCGTCTGTTGGTGGGTGGCTTCGAGAAGGTCTTTGAGATTGGCCGCAACTACCGCAACGAGGGCATCTCGGTCAAGCACAACCCCGAGTTCACCATGCTGGAAGCCTACTGGGCCTACGCGGACTATAACGACATGATGGCCCTGGTCGAAGACCTGCTTTCGGGGCTGGTGCAGCACCTGTTTGGAACTACCCAGGTGCGCTACGGCGAGCACCTGATCGACTTTGCCAAGCCTTTCCGTCGGATAGACTTTGTAACTACCCTGAAGGAAAAAGCCGGACTCGACTTCGACCCCACCGACTTAGATCGCCTGCGAGCCTGGGCCGACCAGCATCACCCCGCGCTGCGCGGCGTGCCCAGCTACAAGCTGCTGGACAAGCTGTTTGGGCACTACGTGGAACACACCCTGATCCAGCCCACCTATGTGGTGGACGTGCCCCTGGCCATTAGCCCCCTGGTCAAGCGCCACCGCGACCCCAGCAAGCCCAACCTGACCGAGCGGGCCGATTTGTTTGTGGCCGGATTCGAGATTTCGCCCATCTACTCCGAGCTAAACGACGCCCTCGACCAGCGTGCCCGCTTCCAGGAGCAGGTCAAACGGCGCGAGGCCGGCGACGAGGAAGAGCCCGAAATTGACGAAGACTTTTTGCTGGCCCTCGAGTACGGCATGCCCCCCGCCGCAGGCTTGGGCCTGGGCATAGACCGGCTGGCGATGGTGCTCACCAACCAGGAAAGCATCCGCGATGTGATCTTGTTCCCCCTGCTCAAGCCGCGCAAAGAAGCCGAACCCGAGGAGTCCGCCGACCAAGAGTAGCCTAGCGCAGATTGAGCACCGGACAACCGTCTATTTGAATCGCAGTCGCCGCGCCGGGCGTACGTACCCTGTACTCCCCGGCGCTTCCGCTTTCTGCTGTAGAGGCCACCACGTTTCCCGCTTCGGTAAATACCACTATGCGCTCTGCCGCACCCCGCAGCCGCAACCGCACCTCGCCCAGGCTCAGGCCCACCTGTTCGATCTGGGCGGCACAGGGCGGGCTCGAGGGTGCGGACAAGCCTGGTTGTGCCGCTGAGCTGGGCGCGCCGGGTGGTTGTACACCAGGTTTTGGCTGCAAAAATAGGTACCCAAAGTAGGCCCCAATTGCCAGCAAAAGGGCAAGCCGTAGGGGGTTGAGTCTTTTGTCGTTCATGGTTCGATGATAATCCCGTTTCCATGGCCGAGCTTTCACCCGAGTGCAACGCCAGCTTGCGCCGGTAGTGCACGAGTTGGTACGCACCGTTTCAATCCTCACTCGAGCTCTCACCTGAGTGCAACTTCAGGTATGCTGCCGAGTTAAATTGCGCTTGCCACGGCAAATCTATGGTGAATCATTCTGACTTTTGCGACGAACAAAGGGAGGGAGCCTCAATAATGCAGGGAAAAGCAAAACGGGGTCATGGTTTTGCTGTAAACAGAAAGTCTTTACGCTGGGGTTGATCACCAACCGTAAGGGCTACAGATATGCGAATGTTAGTTTCCTTCGAAACTGGGTAATCAAAAAGTGGTTCAAAGTTCCACCCATTGCTGAAGTACGCTGTTGCCAAAGGGTAAAATGCATCACTAATCTTAGCTTTTGGGGGTACTATAGAAGGTGGCTTAGGGGCATTGCGATCGCCCCAGGTAGTTCCGCCGTTCACAACCCGCGAACTCCTCCCATCAGAAAGTACCATCGCACTCTCGTCCCATGACAGTCGCAATACCTTGTCTGAAAGATTTACCAGAGTAAAGGCGATTATAGTGCGGTATAAAGTCAATGTCATTTCATATTCGGAAGTCTTGTAGGTAAAGGTTCCTGCTGTATCGGGGCGGATGAGATGACCATCAACAGTCATAGTCCATACTTTCGACCCCTCACGCACGTCATAAAGAGCAGTTGGCGCACAGCCAACGAGCCCGATGCCTAGTAGAGCTATAACACCAATTACTTTTCTCATGATGTTCTCCTTGTGCGGTTGTTGCACGGCTATTACCTTTTGACCAGTTGATTTTGCTTAGCATTACAGAAATTTACAATTCCCCCGAACCGATTTTTTTCGAGGGCTTCAATCCTCACTCGAGCTTTCGCCCGAGTGCAACAGCCCTGTTTAGGCAGCACTGGGAGCGCCTGGAAGTTTCAATCCTCACTCGAGCTTTCGCCCGAGTGCAACGGCCTCATTCTAGCGTGCGTGCTGGACGGGGTTCAAGGGGGGGTTTGCGCGAACCCCCCTGGGTTTTGGCACTTGCTTGGGGTTCGCGCAGATTCTTAGGGCATAGGGTACACCACCCTGCACAAATCGCGCAGTACCCCCCTCGAGCCTGGGGGTGTGAAAACGAAACCTCACACACTCAATCCAGGTGTAATCGGCTCTGGGCAGTTTGGTTGGGCTAAGGCAGTGGCAGCGCTTTTGCTGGTGCTGCTGCTGGCGGTGCCGCTTTTGACAAGCCCGGCTCAGCATGTTTTGCCGAGCTTCGCAGAAGGCGACGATCGGCCCAAGCTGGGCACTGGGGGTTAGGCCTGGCAAAACTGCCGGGCAGAGGGGTTAAACGCCCCTCTGCTGGCCTACTTACAGGTAAGATGGCGGTGTGTCAAAGCCTTTGCCCCCAGAAGTCTGGCTGAGCCTACAGGCTTTGCTCGATGCAGGACATCACGAACCTTCCCTCGGGCTTTTGCACAGCCTTTTTGAGCAGTGCAGCACCCATCAGCAGGCCCAGGAGCTGCTGGCCCGGATGCGGAACCTGCCGCCAGACCTCATGCAACACCCCACGGCCAGGCGGCTGTATGTGCAAACCCTTTGCCGTGCGCGCCAGCCCGAGGAAATTTTGCGCCTGCTGGCCCCCCAATCCCCAGACCCCGCCCTGAGGGTGTACCAGGCCTGGGCCCAGGTTCGGCAGGGGCAGTACCAACAAGCGCTGCATACCCTGGAGGAGGCCGCCCCTGCGACCAAGCTGGACTGGAGCATCTTTTACCGCACCAAGGGGGAGGCCCTGTTCTGGACGGGTGCGCCCGACTGGCTCGAGGTGTTCGACCAGGCGCGGGCCTACCTGCAAGGTAGTGCCCTGGGGCGCATGCTGCTGGATCGGGGGTGGTTTCTAAACCACCTGGGAAAGCGGAGTGCCGCGGTGGTCTGCTGGGGCGAGGCCCTGGCCTACCTCGAGCACGACCCCTACTACCGGGCCTGGGCCCACAACAACCTGGGCTTTGCCATGCTCAACGACCAGCCCCACAAGGCCGAGCAGCACCTGCTGGAAGCTCTGCGACTTAGCCGCAAAGAAACCGCCCGGGCCTTCCGCGCCCAGGCCCTGATGGGCCTCGGGGCCGTGCGGCGGGGCCTGGGGGAGTGGGAGCGCGCCCTGGATAGTTACCGGCAAGCCCTCAGGTTCTCGAGCGATTCCAGCGACAAGCACTCGGCGCTGTGGGGCTGGGGGCACACCCTGCGGCTGATGGGGCGCGTGGAAGAGGCCCTGCCCAAGCTCGTCCAGGCCCGGCAGCTTCAGCCCCAAGAAGTCTGGCTCGAGGCCGACCTGGCCGCCGCCCACCTGATGCTGGGGGAGCAAGAAAGTGTGCTCAAAAGCCTTCCTTGGCTTCAGTCCTTGCGGCAAGAGCGCAAGCTGAGCGAGCGCGGCCAGGTGGTGTTGAAGGTGGTGGAGGCCGAGCTGGCCCGCCGCCAGGGTAACTTGCCGCAGGCCCAAAAACTGCTGGCTGGGCTTGACCCACAAAACCTGTGGGTTCGGGAAGAACTGGGCTGCTTTCCGGCGCTGGCCCAGATGCGGGGGCTAGCCCCCCAGACCGAGCGTTTTCGCGTGGAGGTAGAGCCTTTTGGGCGGCTCGAGGTGCGGGTGAATGGTCGCCCGGTGCCCATTCCGGCAGTGAGCAAGATGGGTGAGCTGCTGGTGTTCATGCTGGTGCAGGGCAAGCAGGCCAGCCTGGAGCTGCTGGTGGATCGGCTGGGCAAACCCCACAGCAAAAACCCCCGCAAGGCCCTGTGGGAGAACATCGAGAAACTGCGCCAGGCCCTGGGCTGGAAAGAAAGCATTCAAAGTTGTGGCGGGGTGTACCGCCTCGACCCCCGCGCCGAGTGGATCTGCGACCTCGAGCCCAAAGGCGACCCCTTCCCCACCGCCGAAGACCCGGCCCAAATCTTTATGCCCGGCTATTACAGCGAGTGGGTGGAGGAGTGGCGGCAGCAGTGGCTGGTGGTGTAGGCCATGGCACGGCTTATTGAGCAGAGTAGACTCATATTTTCTAACAACAAGTGGGCTGAATTTTGAAAAATGGACGAGCGCTGGACGGGGGTTTGCTAAGGTTGGTGCGTCAAGTCAGGTATGCTCAACCCGCACGACCTTAGCTACCACCAGAACAAGGCCCTCCGGCTGCTTCGGCTGCTGGAGCTGTTGCAGCAGAAGCCCTGGAAGCCCGGTAAACTGCGCCAGGAGCTGGGGCTGGGCGAGCGGGCCATCTTCGACTACCTGAACGAAGTGAAGGCCCTGGCCGCACAACTGGGGCTCCGCTTCGTACACGACACCCTGCGCAGCACCTACCACATCGAGGTGCAGGAGCAACTTAGCCCGACCGAAACGGTGGTGGCCTTTATCGCTACCCGCATGCTGGCGCACCACTCGCCGGGCAGCAACAGGGCCTATCAGGAGGCGCTACGCAAGCTGGTTAAGCACCTGCCCGAGCCCCTCAAGACCCTGGCCCTCAAAAGCATTTCGGCGCTCGCCGAGCGCGCCCCCAGCCTGAGCGGGGCCAACCTCGAGACCCTCACCCAGGGCTGGCTCGAGCGCAGGGTGGTGGCTTTCGAATACCGCATGCCACAGCAGCGGACGTTTAAGGTTGAGCTGGAGACTTACTTTATCGAGGTTTCCCGCGCCAACATGGCGGTCTACCTCATCGGCAAGGACCGGCTGTATGGCCGGGGCATCCACTACCTAGACAACCTCAAAACCTACAAGCTCGAGCGCATCCAGCGCCCCCGTCTGCTGGACGAAACCTACACCATCCCCGACGACTTCGACCCCGGCCAGTACCTTTCCAGCGCCTGGGGCATTGTGTCAAGCCAGCAGCCGCTTGAGGTACTGCTTCGCTTCAGCCCGGAGGCCAGCGAGCGCATCCGGGAGGGGGGTTACCCCAACCTGCAAATTTTGGAGCAGCTCGAGGGTGGCAGCACTCTCGTTCAAATTACCGTCGGCACTGATCAGAACCAATTCCCCCTCGAGCTGCTTCCCTGGATACAAAGCTGGGGGCCGCGGGTGGAGGTGCTAAAGCCCGATAGCCTGCGGCAAGCCTGGCTGCACGAAGCCCGACAGGTGCTGGAGCTCTACTCCCCCCAATGGCAAAGCGCGCCCAAAGTCTACTGGGCCCACTCCCACCGCGACCGCACCCGCTGGCAGACCCTGCGCGAGCACGCCACAGAGGTAGCCCGGCTGGCGGCGCAGAAAGCCGCCCCTTTCAGTGCGTCGCAGAAAGCCGAGCTGGCGGGGAAGCTGCACGACCTGGGCAAATATGGCGACCTGTTCCAGCGGCGGCTGGAGGGTAAGGAAAAAGGCCTCGACCACTGGTCGGCGGGGGCGCATGTGGCCCTGTTCGAGCTGCGCCAGCCCGAGGTAGCCCTGGCCATTCAGGGCCACCATATCGGGCTGCAAAGCGGGGCCAAGGATAGCCTGCGCGAGATGGACCTGCCCAAGCGCGGCGGACAGGGCATCCCCGCCGAACTGCGGCTGAGCGAAACCAACCTGGAGCAGCTCAAGGCGCGTTTGCTGCAGGACGGCCTGGCGCTGCCCCCGCCCCAGCCAGAGCAGGAAAAGTACCAGTTCAACGCGGCCCAGATGCTCGATACCCGGATGCTTTTCTCGGCCCTGGTGGACGCCGACTTTCTGGACACCGAGCGGCACCTGCTGGGCCCGGAGCTGCTGCGCCCACAACCCCCGCCCTTGCAGGCCGCGGTGGCGCTGGAGCGGCTCGAGGCCCGGCTGGCTGAGCTGGCCGACAACCCTGCCGTCCCCGAAAAAACCCGCAAACTGCGGCAGGCCGTGGCCCAGGCCTGCGAGGAGGCCGCCCAGCAGGAGGGCCGCCTCTTCACCCTTACCGCGCCCACCGGTTCGGGCAAAACCCTGGCCATGCTGCGCTTCGCCCTGGGGCGCGCCGTGCGAGACCCCCGCATCCGCCGGATTGTGGTGGTGCTGCCCTATCTTTCTATCCTCGACCAGACCGCCAAAATCTACCGCGCACTGTTTGCCGAGTTTGGGCCGCACTACATCCTGGAAGACCACAGCCTGGCCTACCGGCCCCTCTCCAAAGGGCTAAGCGACGAGCAGGATTTGCTCGAGCGCGAACGCCGGCTGCTGGCCGAGAACTGGGAGGCCCCCATCATCCTCACCACCAGCGTGCAGCTATTGGAAAGCCTGCACAGTAACCGGCCCGGCGCCTGCCGCAAGCTGCACAACCTGGCGGGCAGCGTGCTGCTTTTCGACGAGGTGCAGACCCTGCCCACCCACCTAGCCGTGCCCACCCTCAAAACCCTGGCCCGCCTGGCCAGCGACCAGTACGGCGCGGTGGTGGTCTTCGCCACCGCCACCCAGCCTGCCTTCGAGGCCCTGCACAAACAGGTGCAGAAAAACGAACCGCAGGGCTGGCAGCCGCAGGAGATGGTGCCAGACCCAAATGCGCTTTTTTCGCAAAGCCAGCGGGTGCAGCTTGACTGGTGGCTCAAAAACCCCACCCCCTGGCCCCACCTGGCCGCCTTGCTGAAGGCCGACTCCCAGGCCCTGGTGGTGCTGAACCTCAAGCGGCAGGCCCACGCCCTTTTTCGCCAGGCCGAGGCGCAGGGTTTGCAGGAAGGGCTCTACCACCTGTCCACCGCGCTGTGCCCGGCCCACCGCAAAGCGGTGCTGGAGCAGATTCAGCAACGCTTGAGCGAGCAGGCCCCCTGCCGCCTGGTGGCTACCCAGGTGGTGGAGGCGGGGGTGGAACTGGATTTCCCCGTGGGCTACCGGGCTTTGGGGCCTCTGGAGGCCATCGCCCAGACCGCCGGGCGCATCAACCGGCACGGCCTGCGCCCGGAGGGCCGCCTGGTGGTTTTTCTGCCCGAAGACGAGGGCTACCCCGACCGGGCCTATGCCCAGGCCGCCCAGCTCACCAAAACCTTGCAGGCCGAAGGGGGCCTCGAGCTCGACCAGCCCCAGACCGTGCAGCGCTACTACCAGAGCCTTTACGGACTCCGAGTCGTAACCGACCCAGAGATCGAGCGCTGTATTCAGACCCAAAACTACGCCGAGCTGGCCCGGCACTACCGCCTGATCGAGACCCCGGCGGTCAACGTGGTGGTGCCCTACAACGACGAGGCCCTGGCCCTGATGCAAGAAGCCCGCGACCAGGGCATCAGTGCCGCCTGGATTCGCCAGGCCCGGCCCTACGCGGTGCCCCACTATTTGCCCAGAAACGGGGTGCCGCCCTACCTCGAGCCCGTCTTCCTGCGCTATGGCCGGGAAAAAAGCGAGGCCCCCGACTGGTTCCTCTGCCCTGACAGAGCCCTCTACGACTCCGCCCTGGGCTTCACCCCGGAGGAGGGCGGGGCTTTGGGTTTGGTGGTTTGACGAAAGGAGGCACGATGCGAAGTTTTGTGCTCGAGGTTTGGGGAGAGCTGGCCTGTTTTACAAGGCCCGAGTTCAAGGTAGAGCGCTTTAGCTACCCCATTATCACCCCCAGCGCGGCGCGGGGCATCTTCGACGCCATCTACTTAGACTTTGACCCCCACAACAAAAAGCCCCTGATGTACTGGCAGCTAAGCCGCATCGAGCTGCTCAAGCCGGTGCGCTACATCAGCCTGATGCGCAACGAAGTCAAGGAGAAGGCCAGCGTCCGGAGCATCCAGGGCTGGATGAGAGACCCCGCCAGCTTTGAGCCCCTTTACGCCGATGCCACCCGCGACGACACCGGCCAGGACACCAAAGGCCGCACCCAGCGCCAGACCATGGCCCTCAAGGATGTGCACTACCGCCTGACCGCCCATGCCGTGCTCTACCAGGAAGACCACGCCCTGCGCCAGAAGATTGAGCACAGCTTCCAAAGGCGGGCCCGTGCCGGGCAGTGCATCTACCAGCCCTACCTGGGCTGTCGCGAGTTTACCGGCTATTTCCGGCTAGCAGAGGACGAGGCAGCAAAGCCCGTGCCCTACAACGAAAAAATCGGCTGGATGCTCTACGACGTCTTCGACCTTGCGCGCCCCGGTGGGCCGCTGCGCCCCGATAAAGGCCAAAAACCCCACATCAGCCTGTTCGAGGCCGAGGTGGTGCAGGGGGTGCTCGAGGTGCCGCCCTACCAAAGCCCATTGGTCAGGAAAGGAGGTACGTGATGCTGTCGCAGCTGGTGGCCTACACCCAGCAGAAAGGGCTGGGGGCCGAACCTGGCTTTACCACCAAAGAGATTCGCTGGCTGGCAGGGGTGAGCGCCGATGGGCGGTTCACCGAGTTGATCCCGCTGGATCAGAGCAAAACCGCACCCGACCTCTCCCAGCCCGAGATGATTGGAATGCCTGGCGCACTGCGTGCCATGGGGTACGAGGCCGAACAGGCCGCGCACTTCCTGGCCGATACCTGCGCGGTGGTGTTTGGCCTGGCCGAGCGCGACGCCCAGGGGATGGTCAAGAAGCCCCAGGAGCACGCCAAAAACCTGCAAAAGCAAGCTACCTTCCGATTGCTAATGGAGCTAGCCGCTAAGGACATACCTCTGCTACAGCCCATTGCCCAGGCGCTTGCCGACCCAGCGCAGTTGCAGGCCTTTTTGCAAAAGCTCGAGGCCCAGGCCCAAAAAAAGGGCACAGAAAAGCTCAAGCCCACCGACAAAATCACCTTTTTCGTCCAGAACCGCTGCGTGCTGGACTTCCCCGACTGGCACGACTGGTGGCGGCGGTTCAGGGCCCAGGCTTTTGCCAGGCCGGAAGCCAGCGGGGCCATGCCCTCCTTTGCCACCGGCGAGCTGGTTACCCCAGCGTCCACCCACCCCAAGGTGACCAAGTTGGGCGGGAGCGCCTTCGGCCATGCCCTGGTGACCTACGATAAGGAAGCCTTCGAGTCGTATAGCCTCTCGCAGGGCGAGAACGCCGCAGTCGAGGAGCAGGCCGCCAACGCCTACCGGGCCGGGCTGGATGCGCTTTTGGAGCAAGCCGAAACCCTGGGCGAGATGAAGGTGGTGGTCTGGTACGACCAGGAAATCCCGGAGGAGGACGACTTCTTCCGTGAGCTGTTTGCCCCCAGCAGCCAGGCCGAGGAGCTACAGGCCCTCGAGCGCGCCCGCACGGTATTGCAGGCTTTCAGAACCGGCCAGGCCCCGCCCAACCTGCGTAATGCCCGATTCTTTGCCGCCGCCATGAGCCCAGCCTCGGGCCGGGTGATGCTGCGCGACTGGCAGACGGGCCGGCTCGAGGACTTCGTAACCGCTGTCGAGGCCTGGTTCTCCGATCTGGCTATGGTGCGACGCGATGGGGAGCGGCTGGCCGCGCCCCCTGGCCTGAACCGGCTTTTCCTGAGTATCCAGCGGCCCAAAACCCCTGAGCAGAACTTCGACGACTACCTCAAACCCATCAAGCAGCTCCAGACCCCCCTCTGGCGGGCAGCCTTGAACCCCCGCCTGCCCATCCCCTATACCGCCATAGCCAAAATCATGGAGACCCACACCGCCGAGGTGATGACCGGCGCATTTGGCGAAGCCCTCAATGCCCAGAAACCCGATGCTGCCGCCCTGGGTCGCATCTACGCCCGCATGGGGCTACTAAAGGCCTACCACAACCGCAAAGGAGGTTACCGCATGAGTGCCGAACTCGACCTGAACCACCCTAGCCCGGCCTACCACTGTGGCCGCTTGATGTGCCTCTTGGCCCAGATTCAGGAGGCCGCCAGCGAGTCCGATATCAACGCCGGGGTGATCCAGCGCTACTACGGGGCTGCTTCCAGCACCCCCTCGCTGGTGCTGGGCCGCCTCACCCGCCTCTCGCAGCACCACCTGGCCAAGATTGCCAAAGACGCCCCCGGCCTGGCCTACTGGTTCAACAGCCAACTGGCCGAGGTCTGGAAGGCCCTGGGCAAGAACCTGCCCCGCACCCTGAGCTTAGAAGAACAGAGCCTGTTTGCCCTGGGCTACTACCAGCAACTAGCCTTTAGCCGCAAGAAATCCGAGTCCAGCCAGGAAAAGGAGAACGCATGACCCCTATCCAGAACCGCTACGAGTTTCTGCTGTTTTTCGACGTAAAAGACGGCAACCCCAACGGCGACCCCGACAGCGGCAACGCCCCCCGCATAGACCCCGAGGACGGGCACGGCCTGGTGAGCGACGTAGCCCTCAAGCGGCGCATCCGCAACTATGCCCAGGCCGCCGGGGCCAGCATCTTTGTGCAGCACGGAACCAACCTGAACCGCCCCATCTTTGAGGCCCATGTGGAGACTGGCGGTTTTGACGGAACCAAGACCAAAGACAAAGTGGAGGCGGCCCGCCGCTGGATGTGCGAGAAGTTCTTCGACGTGCGCACCTTTGGCGCGGTGATGAGCACCGGGGCCAACGCCGGGCAGGTGCGGGGGCCGGTGCAGATTACTTTTGCCAGAAGCCTCGAGCCCATCTTTCCCGCCGAGTTCAGCATCACGCGGGGAGCCGTGGCCGAGGACGTAAAGAATGCCAAGACCCTGGAGGACTACCTGCGCTGGGAGGCAGGGCAGCCCGAGGACAAGCTCCGCACCATGGGGCGCAAAAGCCAGGTGGCCTATGGCCTGTATATGGCTAAAGGCTTCATCAGCGCCCACCTGGCCCAGGGCACTGGCTTTAGCCAGGCCGACCTGAAGCTGTTGGTGGAAGCCCTCCTGAACATGTTTGAGCACGACCGCAGCGCCAGCAAAGGCCATATGGCTACCCGCCGGCTCTACCTGTTCAAGCACGTGGGCAACGGCGACCCAGGCAACGCCGAGCAAAACAAGCGCCAGGCCCTGCTGGGCTGCGCCCCGGCCCACCGCCTGCTCGACCTGGGAGAGGTGGTCTCGGTTCGGCGGCTGGACGAAAGCAAACCCCCGCGCAGCTTTGCCGACTACCAGATTGTGGCCGACCCCCAAAAGCTCCCCAAGGGGGTGGTGATGCTCGAGCTGGACCAGTGGGATGAGGAAAAGTTCGACGCCTGGATGGGAGGAGCCAATGCCTAGAACCATTCCCATTTCACCCCCCGAACTCAAAACACCTACCCTGGAGACCTGGACGCTCAAGCTCAAGACCATCACCCCCATGTTTGGCGGCAGCGCCACCCCGCGCGAGGTAGACCCCGAAAACCCCGTGCGGGCGGCCAGCGTGCGCGGGCATCTGCGCTTTTGGTGGCGGGCTACGGCAGGGGGGCAGTACACGAGTGCTGAGAAACTGTTCGAGGCGGAGGAACAAATCTGGGGTAGTGCAGAGCGGTATGGCAAGGTGGCCCTTCGCGTGCTCGAGCAGGCCGCGGGTCAACTGGTAAAACCGTCGGAGCTTGTCCCGGATAAAGGCACCGCCAAAACCGGCCCGCTGGAGAAGTTTTTTCTGCACCCATTCAACGAAAACAAAACCGAGCGTATTCCCGAAGCCAGCGGGCTGCAGTGGGTGGAGTTTAGCCTCGAGCTAACCCTGAACCTCTCCGATGCCGAAAGAGAGCACCTGCGCCGTGCCCTGCGGGCCTGGATTGCCTTTGGTGGCGTAGGGGCTCGTACCCGGCGGGGTGTGGGGGCTTTGGAAGTTACGGCTGACCTGCCAATGTGGCTACCCAACAAACCCGAGCAGCTAAAAGACTGGTTCTCCCAAAAGCCCGTAGAGAACCCGGCGCACACCCTGCTGGCCGGTGCAGTGGTCTGCCTGGGCCAGCCCCGAAAACCGGGCCCCAGCGACCCCTATAAGGGCCACAAAGCCTGGCGCGAGCTGGGATCCTTCTGGGCCCGCTTCCGCAAGGGGCATTTTGTGGAAGACCCTCAGACCGGAGAAACCATGCCTTACACGCCAATGGCCGGGGGTAAGTGGCGCGACCACAAAACCCTCCTGGCCCTGAGCAAAGACCAGGAACAGGTGGCCCTAGCAAAACCTTACCTGGGGCTGCCCATCGTCTACCAGCGCCTGGGGAATAGCTTTAGCGGAACCCTCGAGGCCGTGCACAAGCAGGGCAAACGCATGGCCTCGCCGGTCATCCTGAAGCCCATAGCCTTTGCTGACGGAAATGTACGGCCTGCGATGGTGATTCTCAAAGCGCCTGCCCCCGAAGATATCAAAATCGGTGACCAGAAACTTGCGTTGCAGCTGCCAGACTTTGACCCCGTGCTGGACTCGCTAGGCGCTGACGACCCCCTCGAGGCGGCCCGCATCGCTGCCCAAATTCAAGGCTTTGCTGTGGAGGTGCGCCTATGAGCCACCTGCTCTCCATCTCCATCGGCCCCGTACAAGACTTCATCGCTGCGGCAAGGCGCACCGCCGACCTGTACGCGGGTTCGCAGATTCTACAAAAGCTGAGTAAGGCCGTGGCAGAGTATCTGCACCAAAACAATGCGAAACTGATCTTCCCGGCAGATAAAGATGCCGACGGGGCCAACAAGATTCTGGCCGAAGTCGAGGGCGAGCCCAAAGCCTTGGCGGAAGGGGCCCAAAAAGCGGCGCAGGAAAAGCTCGAGCGCCTCTGGCAAGAGACCGTCAAAGAGCTTTCTGCTGAGCACCGCAGCTTGATTAACCTAGAGCGGGCCCGAGAACAACTGGGGAGCCTCCTCGAGTTCTACGCGGCCTGGGTTCCGTTTGACGGCAGCAACTACAGCGGCAAGCGCCAGGCCGTGGAACGCCTGCTGGCCGGACGCAAAGCCCTGCGCGACTTTGCCCCCACATGGCAAAACGACGACGGGGTGCCCAAGTCGCCCCTCGACCCCTCCCGCGCTGCGGTCATAGACCCCCGCCGATGGGCAAAGGCGAGCGTGCGCTTACCCGACGATTCGTACCGCCCCCTACGCATTAAGCCCACCGAGCACCTGGACGCCGTCTCCTTGCTCAAGCGCTGCTATGGGGTGCTGAACTCAGACAAAGTGGTGGACACCCGCACCATGGCCCGGCGCTCCTGGAGGCCAGAAGCAGAACCTGACGAGCGCTACGGTGAGGACGACGATCACATCCAGGAGCCCCAGCCCTACTTGGCCATCCTGGTAGCCGACGGCGACCGCATGGGTGAGTTAATTGGTCGCCAGGACAACCCCGATGCCCATCGCGCGCTTTCCAAAACACTGGACGGCTTCGCCCGCGAGGCCCAGAAGATAGTTCTGAAGTACCGCGGCTTTATGGTCTACTCTGGCGGCGACGATGTGCTGGCCTTTTTACCGGTAAACCAGGCCATCGCCTGCGCACAAGAACTCTCTGAAGCCTTTCGCTACCAGGTACGCGGAACCCTTTCGGCGGGTATCGCCGTGGTGCACTACCGTGAACCCCTCTCGATCTCGTTGCAAAACGCCAGAGAGGCCGAAAAAGCCGCCAAAAACGGGGGCCGCAATGCGCTGGCGGTGGCCCTGCACACCCGCGGTGGCGTACCCACTACAGTCGTGCGCCGCTGGGACAACCTGCGCTGGCTCGAGCTGCTTCAGTCTTTTGCCCAGGGCGACCTTACGCAAGGGCTGGCCTACGAGCTGCGGGAGCTGGGCCGGGCGTGGCAGGACGGGATGAACGTGGCTTATTTGCAGGCCGAGGCCGAGCGCATTCTGGGCCGCAAAGAGCGCAAGAACCTTCGGCTTCCCTTGTTTGAGTCCCGTCAGGACCTCCTCAACTATGCCGACCAACTGGTGATTGCTCGCTTCCTAAGCGGCATCAAAACCGACGACAACCCGGAGGTGTCCCGTGCCTGAACGTGTGCTGGAAATCCAAGCTATAGCCCCCTTGCTCTGGCGCGACGGGCGGCCCTTTGCTGCTGCCGAGGGCAGCGAGACCACCGCCCGGAGCCTGAGTTTGCCCTTGCCCAGCACGGTGGCGGGCTTTGTGCGGACTCAGGTAGGCAAGGGGCGGGGCCTCTCCTTCGACGACCCCCAAGCCCTGCAAAACCTGCACGGGCTTCAGGTCTGTGCGCCGCTGCTGGTTCGTGGGGGGCAGTTTGTGCTGCCCGCCCCACGCGACGCGGTGATCTACAAGAAAGACGAGAAACTGCAGGTGATGCGGCTTTTGCCCAAAGCCCTCGAGGCCGGGCACGGGTGCGACCTGCCGGAGGGGCTGCTGCCCCTCGAGGTGACCGAGGACATCAAGCCCGAAAGCGGCTACAACTTCTGGACGGCAGACGACCTGACCTGCTGGCTGCTGGGCCAGGAGGTGGTGCCCCAGAAGATAGGGGGCTTGCCCGAGGAGACTCGCATACATGTGGGCATCGACCCGGCCACCGGAAAGGCCAACGAAGGCGTGCTGTACAGCGTAACGTATAGGCGCTTGGAGAGTCTCGAGGAAAGCCAGTACCACCCCTGGAGCATCCGGGCCAGGGTCAAGCTGTCCGAGGGGGAGGAGCCCGAACCTCTGGGCTACCTGGGGGGTGAGGCCCGCCCGGTGCGGGTGTCGGCTTACCCCAATGCCGAGCTAAGCAAACACTGGTTCGACTGCCCCGCTGAAATCAACGAAGCCTTCGCCAGGCTCAAGGCCGGGGACAGGGTGCGGATGGTGCTGGCTACCCCGGCGCTTTTTGAGGGCGGCTGGAGGCCGGGCTGGCTGGATAAGTTCGGGCAGATGAACCTGCCCGCAGGGGTGGGCACGGTTCGGCTAAAGCTGGTGGCCGCAGCGGTAGGTCGGCGTGAGCCGGTGAGCGGCTGGAGCCTGCGCGAGCGGAAGCCCCGGCCTGTGCGCTGGATGGTTCCGGCAGGCAGTGTGTACTTCTTTGAGATAGAAAAGGGCGACCCCAGCCGGTTGCTGGAAAGCTGGCTGCGCCCGGTCAGTGACCACCAACAAGACCGCAAAGACGGTTTTGGTCTTGCGTTATGGGGAGTGTGCTAAACATGAAAGCAAAAGCGATTTTCTGGCAGGCCCTTACGCCGGTGCACCCCGGAACCGGGCAGGACTCGAGCAGCGTGATTGACCTTCCGGTAGCCCGCGAGGCGGCCACGGGTTTTCCGGTGATACCGGCCAGCAGCCTTAAAGGGGTGTTGCGCGACGGGCGCAGTGATGAGGCGGCCAATAAGATTTTTGGCTCGCTCGAGCAGATGGGCGAGCTGACCCTCACCGATGCCCGCTTGTTGTTGCTACCGGTGCGCTCGTATACTGGAACCTTTGCCCTCATTACCTGTCCGTTGGTCTTGCAGCGTTTGGAGCGCGACGCGGCGGCCCTGGGCAGGCCGCTTAACTTGCCCCTGGCAAACGTAGAGGGCGAGCAGGCCCTAGCCGGAAGTGCCATCCAGCACAACAACCAGGTGATTTTGGAGGACATCGACCTACAGGTAAAGGGCCCCTCTGAAGCGTTGGCTAAAGCCATGAGCCAGGTGGTTTTTGGAAAAGAGGAGCCTTACTTTACTGAGCGTTTTGCCCTGGTCAGCAACGATGTGTTTGGCTACTTTTGCCAGACCGGCCTCGAGGTCATCGCTCGAGTACGCCTGGAAAGCGAGACCAAGACTGTAGCCAACGGGGCTCTGTGGTACGAGGAAGCCATCCCTGCCGAGGCGATCTTCTCGAGCTTCGCCATCGCCAAAGACCAAGCCCATTTTGCCGAGCTGGACAAGAACCCCTACCTTCAGATTGGTGGCAAAGCCAGTGTGGGCCGGGGTTTGCTGCGGCGCTTAGGGGGTGAGCAAGCGTGAAGATGCCCCAAACCAGGAGCCAAAAAGACATGAAGCTGGCGCTGGATCTGGTAGGCAGCCTGGAAGGGGCCGACCCCGAACTCAAGCGAATTTACGGCGGTCTGTGCCACAACTTCCCGGTGATGGTGATGCAGAGCGGGCTGTGCCAGGCGGTGGCCTTCAGCGCCGACAAGGCCAACGGCGAGGGCAGCCGGGCCAGGGCGCACCAGAAATTGCTCGAGCACGTCGGGGTCATTCTTGGCGTAAAGGGCAGCTTACTGGAGCATCTACAGTCGGTACCGACCCCAACCTATATGCACCACACCCGGCGGGTACTGGACGCCTGGGTGTACTTCAAGCGCTTTACAGTGAGCGTACTCAAGGTAAAAGCAGGTGAAGATTATGCGAGCTAGCCGTCTCAACCTTCCCCCACCCGCCAACGCAGGCCTGGCCCTGCAACGCTATTTGCGTGCCCATGATGAGCAGAAAGCAGCCGCCAGGGAGCTGATCGAGATCATCACCCAGACCCCCATCAGCCCTGCCTACAAAGAGGCCTTCGAGCGCTGGAAGACTGCTCTTCCCGGAGCAATTTTCCTCGAGGCCACTACCCGTACTCCCCTGGCCATCGGCCTGGGCAATGCCAGCCCACTAGAAAACGGCCTGACCATCCACCACACCTACGCTATGCCCTATCTGCCGGGCAGCGCGCTCAAGGGGTTAGTGCGCCGGGCTGCCGACCGCTTTGGCCTGAGCCCGCAGGAGAAAGCAGTTTTGCTGGGCGAAGGCCCCGACTCCAGAAAGAAAACCCAGGGTAACGCCGCCCACCTGGTCTACTGGGACGGCTGGCTGGATCCGGCCAGTGCCCAGCCCTTCCAGAAGGACGTCATCACCGTGCACCACCAGGACTACTACAACAAGCGCGGTGCCGACGACACCTGGCCCAGCGACTTCGACGACCCCAATCCGGTGAGCTTCTTATCGGTAAAACCAGGTGTAAAGTTTTACATCGCCCTCTCGAGCAGTTCTCAACTCGCCGAGGTCTGGCTCCACACTGCCGCCGCGCTGCTCAAGTGGGGCCTGGAAAACCTGGGCTTAGGGGGCAAGACTAATGCGGGCTACGGCTACTTCGCGGTGCAACTACCCCCCCGGCCCAAGTCCGAGTACGAGCAGGGCCTCGAGCTTTTGGCTCAGTACAAAAACCGCATCGACAGGATCAAGCCCGCCAACGAGCGTGGCGAGCTGAACTACTTCCTGCAGGAGTTGCGCGGCAAGCCCACGGTTTTGCGTATGCCCACCCTGGAAGCCCTGCGGCACCACCTGCAGGAATGGAAGGTCTGGAACCCCAGCAAAAACCCACAGCACGCAGAAATCCAGCAGTTATTGGAGGAACAGTCTTGAGCAGTGTCATCCTCACCACCGTCGGCACCAGCCTCCTCATCAACGCCAAGCGGGACGGGCTGGTTTCGGATCAGGAAATCCTGCGTTATCTGGCCCAGGACCCCAAAAAGGCCAGCGCCGAGACCAACTCGCTGTTGCGCGTCCTCCAGCCGGGCGACGAAATTGTGCTGCTGCACAGCGCCACCGAGGAAGGCCGCAAGGCTGCTCAACTGCTACAAGAATACTGGCGGCAACAGGGGGTGGCCTGCGGCCTGGTTGAGATTGCCGGCCTAGCCTACGAGGCCCAGGGCTTTGTGGACTATGGCCTGAAAAACTTTGTACGCACTTTGGCAGGGGAGATTCGCAAGGCGGCCCGGAAGCAGAAAGAGGTGATCATCAACGCCACGGGGGGCTTCAAGGCCGAGATTTCCTACGCCACCGTGCTGGGGCTGGTCTTCAAGGTTCCGGTCTGTTACATTCACGAGCAGTTCAGGGAAATTGCCATCCTTCCGCCTACACCTATTAGCTGGGACAGCAGCCTGTTTGTCTGGTACGCCGACTTTTTCGAGTGGCTGAGCGCGGGCGAGGGTGGGCTGCGGCCCAAGGCCGAAGCTGAGCCCAGGGCCGCTTTGCTGCCGGAGGAGGCCCAGGTGCTGCTGGAGGAGTTCGAGCTGGACGGGCAGGCTTACTTGGGCCTCTCGCCGCTGGGCGAAGCCTACCTGGAAGCCTTCAAGAACGAGCTCGAGCAAGCCCAGAGCGTTCCAGTCTATCTTTCCAACAAAGCCCGGCGCTCGCTGGAGGCCCTCGAGCCCGCCACCCAGGATCGCTACCGCAAGCTGCTAGAGCGCCTGCGCCTGCCCAACCGCGCGCTCATCAGCGAGCTCAAAAGCGGCGGGGGCGATGCTTTGGGCTACCCCAAAGGCAAGGTGGATGAGCGGCTCTTTTACGCCGAAAAGGAGGGCAAGCTGTATGTGTTTGCCCTGACCCGCCACGGCCCCGAGTACGAGAAGTTTTGCCAGGAAGGCTTTTACTGGCGCGACTACCCGCCCCAGGATTTCACCCTTTGGGAGGGCTAGGCCCCAATAAGCTGACGCAATACGGGAGGTATTGGAATGGACGATTCGGACGATGTATTTTCCGATATAACCCCCACCCCGCCCCAACCTGACCCGTTGCCTCTGAGTGCACTGGCCCAGTACACCTACTGCCCCCGCCGGGCAGCCTTGATTCTGCTCGAGGGTGAGTGGGAAGACAACGAGTTCACCCTGCGCGGTACGCGCGCTCACGAGAACGTGGACATCCCCGAAGGGCTCTTGCGCGAAGGGGTCTGGGTGGAGCGTGGGCTACCGCTGTGGTCGGAGCGGCTGGGGCTTACGGGTCGGGCCGATGTGGTGGAGTTTGTGGAAGGCAGGCCTTACCCGGTGGAGTACAAGGTGGGCAAGCGGTGGCCCCGCGAGCTGGCCCGCCAAGCCGCCGAGGTGCAGCTTTGCGCCCAGGCCTTGTGCCTGGAAGAGATGTTCGGCCAGAGCGTGATGGAGGGGGCTTTGTTCAGCAAGGCCAGTCAGCGCCGCCGCGAGGTGAAGTTTACCCCCGAGCTGCGGGCCGCCACCCTGGCTACCATCAGCGCCCTGCGTAAGCTCTTGCAGCAAGGGCGCCTGCCCTCGCCCGCTGCCGACGAGCGCTGCAAGCACTGCTCGTTGCTGGCCGTATGTATGCCCCAGGTGCTCCAGGCCCTGCGGGCCTGGCAGTCCCTAAAGCCATGACCAGCGAGCTTCTGAACACCCTATACATCCAGACCCAGGGCGTGTACCTGCGCCTCGAGGGCGATACCCTGCGCATCCAGCACGAAGACGTAACCTTACGCAACGTGCCGCTGCACCACCTGGGAGGCCTGGCGCTGTTTGGTAATGTGCTGATCTCGCCCTTTTTGCTGGCCCGCTGCGCCGAGGAGGGCCTCGAGGTGAGCTGGTTTAGCGAGTCGGGCCGCTTTTTTGGCCGTTTGAGCGGGCCGGTTTCGGGCAATGTGCTGTTGCGGCAGGCCCAGTACCGCGCCCTGGACGACCCCAAAAGCCGCCTTTATCTGTCCCAGCGCTTTGTGGAGGGCAAGCTAAAAAACGCCCGCCTGGTCTTGCAACGGGCGCTGCGTGAGCGAGGCGAAACTGAAGCCCTGGTGAGCGCCCTGGCCGAGCACGAGGCCGCTTTGCGCCAACTTCCCCAGGCTCGAACGGTGGACGAGGTGCGGGGCCTCGAGGGCAGCGCCGCCAGCGCCTACTTTGCCGCCTTTGGCGACCTCTTGCTCTCGGGCGAGTTCCGCTTCGGTGGGCGCAACAAACGCCCCCCGCGCGACCCGGTTAATGCCCTCCTGGGCTTTGTGTATGCCCTGCTCACCACCCAGTGCACGGCTGCATTGGAGGGCGTAGGGCTCGACCCCCAGGGGGGCTTTCTGCATGCCCTGCGGCCCGGACGCAACGCCCTGGCCCTCGATCTGATGGAAGAGTTCCGGGCCTGGTGGGCCGACCGGCTGGCCCTATCGCTTTTGAACCGCAAGCAGCTCACCCCCGAACACTTTGAGGCCCGCCCCGGTGGCGCGGTGCTCTTGGGCGAGGAGGGCCGCAAGGTGGTGATTACGGCCTTCCAGAGCCGCCGGCAAGAGACCGTGCAGCACCCCTTGTTCAAGGAGCCTGTGCCAGTAGGCACACTGCCGCACATCCAGGCCCGCCTGCTGGCCCGCTACCTGCGGGGCGACCTGCCCCAGTATCTGCCTTTTGTGGGGAGGTGAGCATGGAGCGCCTGGACATTCTGGTGACCTACGACGTCAACGTTACATCCGACGACGGCCAGGCCCGACTGGCCCGGGTGGCCAAGGTCTGCAAAAACTTTGGGCAGCGGGTGCAGATGTCGGTATTTGAGTGCCGGGTTACGCGAGCGCAGCTCGAGGATCTGGAGGCCAAGCTGCTCAAAATCATCGAGCCCGACAAAGACAGCCTGCGTATCTACACCCTACCCGGAGGCCGCCAAAAGTGCCTGCGGGTACACGGCCAAGACCGCTACACCGACTTCGACGATCCACTGGTGGTCTAGCCCACCCTGGCACTTGCTTTGCGCGAACCCCAAGCAAGTGCCAAAACCCAGGGGGGTTCGCGCAAGCCGAGAAATCGGCCAGGGGACATTGAAAACCCGCATTTGCCTCACCCCGCGCCACCCCGCGTCGGAAGCACTTTTGGGGGGGTTCGCGCAAACCCCCCCTTGAACCCCGTCCAGCACGCACGCTAGAATGAGGCCGTTGCACTCGGGCGAAAGCTCGAGTGAGGATTGAAACC